>USMJ01000210.1 GCA_900555805.1 uncultured Oscillospiraceae bacterium
CCCTCCGAGCTTTCGGGCGGCCAGAAGCAGAGAGTCGCGATTGTTCGCGCACTCTGTATGGATCCTGATGTTATGCTCTTTGACGAGCCGACCAGCGCATTGGACCCCGAAATGGTGGGCGAGGTTTTACAGGTAATGAAGAACCTTGCCAAAGAGGGAATGACGATGGTCGTCGTCACTCACGAAATGGGCTTCGCCCGTGACGTGGCTGACAGGGTTATCTTCATGAGCGACGGCGTTATAGTCGAGCAGGGAACGCCCGAAGAAATATTCACTAATCCCAAAGAACAGAGGACAAGAGATTTCCTCGGCTGTGTGCTTTAAACACGGATACACATTAACAGGGCTGTAAATTAAAGGCTCTATGTCAATAGTTGGGGTAAGAAAAGTTAAAATGAAATGCACAAGAAGTCGTCGTTAGGTGGTTGGGATATGAAATGAAATCAAATATTCTGATGACCGTTGAAACAGAAAGATTTACTTCCCTTGCAACGCTTGTAAAAGATCGATCATCGCTTAACTTGGTTACCACAAAAGAAGCGAGACGGTTAGTCATTCGGTGATATTTCGGTAGAAACGAGTTCCTTTCAAAGAATCGCTTTCGTAAAACAATGGTTACTGTTTTTCCGAACGCCGGAACGTCTTTTACGGCCTGCCTGCGATAGTCATGAACTGTATCTTTTGCGGTACCGCAACAGATACAGTTATGCTTCTTCCTTTTCAGTTCAGCGTAGATTATGATTTCTTTTTCACTTTCTTCAACATTTGTTATGATTACATCTTGCAATCCGAGAAGTTTTTCGGTAAAATCAGTGTAGAGCATATTGGAGCCTCCGTTCATGGTTACTTTGACATTTCCATTTTAACGGATTTTCTCCAAATATGCTCTACTTTTTTTAATTTTTGTAGGCTCTATTTGGCGGTTACACCAACTTTTAGTATAGAGCCAAATTAAATTCGGGACGGCGTGAACGCCGTCCCGAAAGTATATCTCCGAATATCAGTCTTCGGTTTCCCAGTTATGCCATACGCCCTGAACGTCGTCGTTGTCCTCCATCATGTCGAGAAGTCTCTCCATCATCTTGACATCTTCTTCGTCCTCGAGCTTGGTATAGGTTGAGGGAACATAGCCGACTTCAGCCGAGAGGAATGTGTAGCCCTTAGCCGCAAGGTCACCGCATACGCCCGTGAAATCGTTCGGCTCTGTGCGGACTTCATAGACGTCGCCGTCGGTTATGAAATCCGAAGCGCCTGCTTCGAGAGCGTCCTCCATGAGCTTTTCTTCGTCTATGTCTTCCTGCTCGATGACGATTATGCCGCAGCGTGTGAACATGAACGAAACGCAGCCGCTCTGACCCATGTTGCCCTTGTTTTTGTCGAAGTAGTGGCGCATTTCAGCCGCCGTTCTGTTGCGGTTATTCGTGAGCGTTTCGACTATGACCGCGACGCCTGAGGGACCGTAGCCCTCATAGACGATCTCTTCATACTTCGCGTTGTCGCCCTCGCCCGCCGCTTTTTTGATGATACGCTCGATATTATCGTTGGGAACGTTGTTCGCCTTAGCCTTGGCGATAACGTCCTTGAGCTTTGAGTTTGTCGAGGGGTCGGAGCTTCCGCCCTCGCGGACAGCGATAGCCAGCTCGCGGCCTATCTTCGTGAAGACCTTGGCTCTTGCGTTATCCGTCTTTTCTTTTTTTCTTTTAATAGTGCTCCATTTTGAGTGTCCTGACATAAATAACCCACCATTCGTTTTATTGTACGCGCCGAGTTTCGGCGTAAATCGCAGCGTTCAAAAAGCCGCAAGTAATCATATTGACAATCAATTTTATCACAATCTGATAATTATATCAAGAGTTGGAAGTGAATTTCGGGATAATTACAAACAGATTTTATGCCGGGAGATGTAAATTTCGAAATTCGGCGGCGCGGTTCAGTGCCGCCGAAACGGCGGTCGGGCGCGCGCTCCGGCGCCGACAGGCGTTGGAGCGCCGTACGGACGCCGGCGGGTGCTGTCGGCGGAGGAGTGGCACTTTAGGTCGGTGAGATCGAATTCGGCGGGAGTCGGGTGCGCGGTAGCGAATGCCGATTCTCGCCTGACGGCGGCACGCACCCGACAGGCGCTTGCGAGGGTATCGCCGAAGCGACAGCGCAGCGTGATGCCCGAGTAAACGCCCCTCTGCGCAAATTCACTGGCCGCATGGCGAGGAGAATTTCCACCCAAAATTAAATTTATCTGTTGACAAACAAAAATTTCAATGCTATCATAACACCAACCTATAAAGAGTGCGCGAGAGACAAGCTCGTTGACCGCACAGCAACCTGCCTTAGAGCTCAAGGTAAGGTGCTCCTGCTTGACCGATGGGTTTGTGAATATGCTGATAACGCCCATCGGTAACGATGGGCGTTTTTTGTGTCTCTTTATAAGCGTTGTATGCAAAGCCGAACAAACCGCGCTCGGCTGAAAACTATACGGAGGTCACAAAATGAACACTGTCAAAAATCTTTTATCGCTCAACGGTCGGGTATATGTCTATGTACCCGACGAAAAAATTGCCGCTCGTTTTCTTGAAAACGCTCAGTCCGAGGGCTTCACGGTCGGAGATAAGAAGCCGACCGAAGCAGGATATTCCGATATCTTCGCTCTGAACGGAGATATGACATTGAGCTATCCCGGGTTTATCGGTCATATGGCGTTTCGCAGCCCGAAGGCCTGCTCTTTTAAGCTTATTCGGGTGGACTATGAAAGATATCTGTCGGGAAGCGAGGATTATATCTTCTGACCGCGCTTTGCGGCGATAAAACTATGCTTTCGGGCAGTGACTTTCCCAAATCATATACTCGCCCGTACCTCAAAAAACATTATTTCAGGCAGCGAGACGAAGGATTATCTCAATCAGGTTGTTTATCGGCGCGAGCAGAATAATCCGCGCCTTCTCACACAGCGATATCGCCGTCCGCGGCATGAAATTCAGGATCTTTCCGCCGAGATTGACCGTCACACTGTCCTCGGCGGCAAAAACGCCGACGGTCGAATATGCCGCCTTGAAAACCGTCTCGTCGGTCTGGATCTTGGCCGTGCAGACGCCGACGGCAAGCATCAAAAGGCACAGCACGGTTATCGCCGTCAGGCAGTAAGCCCTGAAAAGTCGGTAGGTTTTATTCATCGCAATTCTCCTATTTCACGGTATAATCTTTCATCATC
>USMJ01000211.1 GCA_900555805.1 uncultured Oscillospiraceae bacterium
CCGCCGCAAGGCATCCGCCTTGCGGTCCCGGGGTTCGGCTTGCCGAACCCCGGGTTTTGCCTTCATCGCCCATCCCCCAACCTCGCGATCCCTGTTGACATTTAAACAAAAACTTATATAATAGGATAAACACTCACATCTGAAAGGAAGATGCAGCATGAAAGCAATAGTCACAGTCACTGGCAAGGACACAACGAAGATCATAGCGAGAGTTTGCACCCTGCTCGGAGATAACGATATAAACATTCTCGATATCAGCCAGACCGTTATGCAGGATTTCTTCACTATGTCCATGCTCATAGATCTCGAAAAATGCAAGAAGGACATTGCCGAAATATCCGACGAGCTGAAAGCCCTCGGAAAGGAAATGGGTCTTGTTATCCACGCGCAGAGAGAGGATATCTTCACTCTCATGCACAGAGTGTGAGGTGAAGCTATGTTTAACGCTCAGGATATAATCAGCACGATCGACATGATCGACAACCGCCACCTCGACGTCAGAACGATAACCATGGGAATATCCCTGCTCGACTGTTGCGGCGAAAGCACGAAGTCGGTCACGGACAAGATATATGACAAAATAACGCGCAAGGCGGAGAACCTCGTCAAAACGGGCGAACAGATAGAAAAGGAGTTCGGAATCCCCATCGTCAACAAAAGAATATCTGTCACGCCTGTTTCGCTTATCGGCGCTTCGTGCCGCGAGAACGACTATGTTCCGCTCGCTCTTGCGCTCGACAAAGCCGCCAAGGAGTGCGGCGTGAATTTTATCGGCGGATTTTCGGCGCTCGTGAACAAGGGCTTCACGAACGGCGACATAAATCTTATAAATTCCGTACCCGAAGCGCTTGCTGTGACCGAAAGGGTTTGCTCCTCGGTATGTGTTGCCTCGACGAAGTCGGGAATAAACATGGACGCCGTTGCGCTCATGGGTAAGATAATCAAACAGACAGCCGAGCGCACTGCCGACACGGGCGGCTTCGGCTGCGCCAAACTCGTTGTTTTCGCCAACGCTGTTGAAGATAACCCGTTCATGGCGGGAGCGTTTCACGGCGTGGGCGAGCCCGAATGCGTCATAAACGTCGGCGTCAGCGGCCCCGGCGTCGTTCATCATGCCCTGCAATCCTGCAAGGGACAGCCGTTTGATGTCGTCGCGGAAACGATAAAGAAAACCGCTTTCAAGATCACGCGTATGGGTCAACTCGTCGCGCAGGAAGCTTCGCAGAGACTCGGGGTACCTTTCGGTATTATTGACCTGTCGCTCGCGCCCACACCGGCGAAGGGAGACAGTGTCGCCCGAATTTTGGAGGAGATGGGGCTTGAAAGCTGTGGCGCCCACGGAACGACAGCGGCTCTCGCCCTGCTCAACGACGCGGTGAAAAAAGGCGGCGTCATGGCGAGCAACCACGTCGGCGGACTGTCGGGAGCGTTCATCCCCGTCAGCGAAGACGAGGGCATGATCTGCGCCGTCGAGAGTGGCAGGCTTTCAATAGAGAAGCTCGAAGCGATGACCTGCGTCTGCTCGGTCGGACTTGACATGATAGCCGTTCCGGGCGACACGTCGGCGTCGACACTGAGCGCCATAATAGCGGACGAAGCGGCGATAGGCGTCGTCAACTGCAAGACAACGGCGGTACGCATAATCCCTGCTCCGGGGAAGTCGGTCGGCGACACGGTGGAGTTCGGCGGTCTGCTCGGCTCAGCACCCGTCATGCCGGTCAACAGCGCCTCGGCCGATGAGTTCATAGCTCGAGGAGGAAGAATCCCTGCCCCGATGCATAGCCTGAAGAACTGATAAAACAGCAACCGAAGCCGTGATTTATTGCCTGAAACGGCGGCATAAATCACGGCTTTTTATATGGAAAAGCTGTTGAAAGTATGATATAATCACATTAAGAATACTCATCTTCGGAGGTGGATTCAAAATATGACAGGACCCGATCCAAACAAAATCTATCCTAATGAAAATATTAAACAAGTCGTGTATATCAAAAATGTTATTACGCGTCCGAACATTATCGTCGGTGACTATACATACTATGACGATGTGAGCGGCGCGGAAAGATTCGAGGAACATATCACTCATCATTATGAATTTTTGGGTGACAAGCTTATAATCGGGAAGTTTTGCGCCATAGCGAAAGGAATAGAGTTTGTGATGAACGGCGCAAATCACCGAATGAACAGTGTTTCGACATATCCGTTCAACATTATGGGCGGTGGTTGGGAAAAATTCGCGCCGACCCTTGATGATCTTCCGCTTAAAGGCGACACAGTCGTAGGTAACGATGTATGGATCGGTCAGAATGTAACTGTGATGCCGGGGGTTCATATCGGCGATGGTGCTATCATTGCGGCGAATTCCGTTGTGGCGAAGGATGTTCCGCCTTATTGTGTCGCCGGAGGAAATTCCTGTCGTGTGATTAGACAACGCTTTGACGAAGAACTTACCGCCTATTTGATGAATCTCCAGTGGTGGGATTGGGATGCCGATAAAATCTTCCGCAACATGGATGCGCTGTGCAGCGGCGATTTGACCAAAATAAGAAACATTAAAGATTGACGAATTCCGATTTCAGAGGTGAGCCCATGAAATACAGCCAAATAATCAAACTGGAAGACGGCAGGGAGTGCCTTTTGAGAAACGCGGCCGAAACCGACGGTCAAGCCCTGCTTGACTTATTCAGACTGAGCCACGGCGAGACAGACTTTCTTCGCTCATACCCCGACGAAAAAGTCTATGATGCGGTACGGGAAAGCGCCGTTCTGAAGGAAAAATCCGAGAGCGAAAACGAGATTGAAATGCTCGCCGAGGTCGACGGCAGGATAGTAGGCAGCGCCGGAATTTCGGCGGTCGGCTCAAAATACAAAGTGCGCCACAGAGCCGAATTCGGAATCAGCGTTGTCAAAGATTTTTGGGGTCTCGGAATAGGACGGACGCTGACCGCCGCTTGTATAGAATGCGCAAGGAAAGCAGGCTATGTTCAGCTCGAGCTGAATGTCGTCGCCGAAAACGAGAGGGCGGCGGAGATGTATAAGAAATTCGGCTTTGTCGAATTCGGCAGAAATCCAAAAGCGTTCAACTCGCGTGTTTCGGGCTTTCAGGAAGTTATTTATATGCGACTGGAACTGTGATATGTAACAGCAAAGAACCGCCGACTTTGTCGGCGG
>USMJ01000212.1 GCA_900555805.1 uncultured Oscillospiraceae bacterium
CACATTCGAGCGATGCCGTATAACCTCAAGCAACAGGGGAATATCTATCCAGATAAGAGACGGCGGCTCGGTTGATAATGTTCTATTCAGAGACATTTCTATCGAGACAAGGCGCTTTCACTCCTCGTGGTGGGGGACGGCGGAACCGATAATTATCACCTCGTTCAGACGGGACGAAAACACAGTCAGCGGCGCAGTGAGAAACATATCGTTCGAAAATCTTACCGCAAGCAGTGAAAACGGCGTACTTATAAATTGTGATAATCACGAAATAGAAAATATTTCTCTAAGCTCGGTCAAGGTCGCCGTCAAGAGAAAATCAAAGTGGGATATCGGTCTTTACGATCTGAGACCCTGCATAGATCACGGCATCGAAAAATGCGATAATAACGCTTTGAAACTTCGAAATTGTAAGAATATCAGCCTTACCGACTGCGAATTTACAATTGAAAAATGCGGCGGATACGGTGAACCGCTTTGCGTTGATAACACCGAAAACCTGCGTTTTGACCGCACAAGCTTTGTCACCGAGTTTAAATAATTGTAAATTGATTCGGAAATTTTGATTTTTCTCTTTACACAGGTGGAACAATTTAGTAGAATATTATCGGTGCAGACTGTGCGTCTGCGAAAATAAATGTGAGGTGTCACAAATGGAAACAGCTTATAAAAGAATTTTGCTGAAGCTCAGCGGCGAGGTGCTCGCAGGCGAGGGCGGAAAAGGCATTGACTTTAACATCGTTGACAAAATATGCGCCGCAGTCAAGGATTGCGTTGATCTCGGCGTTCAGATAGGCCTCGTCGTCGGCGGCGGAAACTTCTGGAGAGGCAGAAGCAGCGGCAACATGGACAGAACGAGAGCCGACCACATGGGAATGCTCGCGACGACCATGAACTCGCTCGCTTTAGCGGATTCTCTCGAACAGATGGGCGTCAACGTCAGAGTACAAACGGCTATCAGCATGCAGCAGGTCGCGGAACCTTATATCAGAAACCGCGCTGTCCGTCATCTCGAAAAAGGCAGAGTCGTCATCTTCGGCTGCGGAACGGGCAACCCGTTCTTCTCGACCGACACGGCGGCGGCATTAAGAGCGGCTGAAATCAACGCCGACGTTATCTTCAAGGCGACAAATGTCGACGGTGTATATGACAAAGACCCGAACAAATTCGCGGACGCAAAAAAATATGACACGCTCACACACAGCGAAATTCTCAACAAAGGCTTAGCCGTTATGGACAGCACCGCGGCTTCGCTTTGCAGAGATAACAATATTGATATTCTCGTTTTCAATCTCAATGATCCGCAGAATATCGTCAGAGCCATCAAAGGCGAAAAAATCGGCACTCTCGTAGAAGAAGGCTAAGATAAGGAGTATAATTATGGAAGAAATTTTTGCAAAAGCAACAGAAAAAATGAACAAGACCATCTCCGCTCTCGAAAGCGAATACAGCGCGATAAGAGCCGGCAGAGCAAATCCGCAGATACTCGACAAAGTTACGGTTGATTATTACGGTTCGGCAACGCCGATAAACCAGCTCGCTTCTGTTTCGGCGACAGAAGCCAGAGTTCTCACCATCCAGCCGTGGGATAAGTCGGTTCTTATGGCTATCGAAAAGGCTATACTGACTTCCGATATCGGAATCAATCCGACAAATGACGGCAATGTTATCCGCCTGGCTTTCCCACCGCTCACCGAGGAAAGAAGAAAAGAACTCTGCAAGGATATTCAAAAGACAGCCGAAAATTCAAAAGTTGCTATCCGTTCGATTCGCCGCGACGCCATCGAAAAGCTCAAGGCTCAGAAAAAGAACTCGGAGATAACCGAGGACGATCTGAAGAACGGCGAAAAGAAAATTCAGAAGATCACGGATGATTTTGTCGCCGATATCGACAAGATCGCAGCCGCAAAAGAAAAGGAAATCATGGATATCTGATGATAAATCGGGGTGGATAAGCTTATCCGCCCCTGTAATGCAAATAGAGTATTTTGGAGAAACGACTATGCAGAATGATAATTTACCTCATTTTGAGATCTTGCCGAAGCATGTCGCAGTTATAATGGACGGCAACGGAAGATGGGCGAAACAAAGAGGACTTGACAGATGTGAGGGACACAAGGTAGGCGGCAAGGTTTTCAGAAGAATTTGCGATTACGCCGCCGATCTCGGAATAGAATATCTGACATTTTATGCTTTTTCAACGGAAAACTGGAAAAGACCCGAAAAAGAAGTCAATGCTATAATGGATCTGTTCAGAGATTATCTGCTTGAAATGCAGGAGAGAAAAGATGAAAACGAAAAACGGGGATATCACATTCGCTTTATAGGCGAAAAGTCGGGTGTACCGAAAGATATTCTCAGCTTGTTTAACACGGTCGAATCCGACAGCGACGACAAAGGCAAGACTTATATCAATATCGCCGTCAATTACGGCGGAAGAAGCGAGATCGTTCACTCGGTCAAGGAAATAGCGAAGAAGATCAAGGAAGGCGAACTTTCGCCCGAAGATATAGATGAAGATACGGTTTCAAGCTATCTTTACACCGCAGGTCAGCCTGATCCCGATTTGATAATCAGACCGAGCGGTGAATACAGACTTTCAAATTTTCTGACGTGGCAGAGCGCATATTCCGAATTCTGGTATTCGGATGTTCTGTGGCCCGATTTCAGCGAGTCGGATTTCAACAGAGCGCTTGAGGACTTTCAAAAGCGTCACCGTCGTTTCGGCGGAGTATAAGGAGAACATCATGGCAAATTTTCTTGAAAAAGCGAGCAAAAAATTCAAAGGCGAAAGAACGTTGTCGACAATAATAATCGTTGTGTTCATGTTGGCGTTCTGGGTTCTTTCATATAAGCCGTTCAAGCTCCCCGTGACGCTTCTGACGGCTCTGATATCGTCGCTTGCGACATATGAGCTTCTAAAGTCGGTCAAGTGTCAGAACAAAGTTTTATATGCGGTAACAATGACTTTCAGCGTCGTCGAGGTTTTCCTCCTCTCTTACAGTGTCAGCGTCAAGTGGACTGTCTTATTGACAGCGTATATCTTGGGCATGATGATACTGATGGTCGTTATGCATGAGAAGACGAGCTATGTCGATATGATATGCGGCGTGTTCAGCTCGGTCGTGTATACTTACAGTTTGTCATGCTTTATTCTGATAA
>USMJ01000213.1 GCA_900555805.1 uncultured Oscillospiraceae bacterium
TTTCTCTGTCTGTTGTGTCGGTGATGATCGTATCTATCATCTTGTGGTGGCGATCAACCATGGCGTCGAATTCGACTCTCCACTGTTCATCACCCTTGAGGGCAAGCTGAGAGGTTTGCAAGAGTTTGTCCGTGATACCGCCAAGCGCGCTCACGACAACCACTACACTCTGTTTCTTAGCCTCATTTTCAACGATACGTTTCAAGCTGAGGATGCTTTTTACGGAACCAACTGATGTTCCGCCGAATTTTAATACTTTCGTTTGCATATATGAACCTACTTTCAATGAGTTTTACAGTAATTTTGCTCTGAGCTCTTCGGGCGAAAGGGGAGACAGCAAAGCCGGAGCTATATCGAACACAGTCTTACAGCCGACCTCGCCCCTCATGCTCATCTTATATAACGCTCTGGCGTAAGCGACAAGAACGTTCGCCGTGAACTCGGGGTTTGAATCAAGCTTGAGACTGTATTCTATTATATGCTTGTGTTCGTTATCCGTGCCGGTGCTGCCGCTTCTGATGACGAAGCCGCCGTGGGGAAGCTCGGAGTGATCTCTGTCAAGCTCCTCCTGCGAAACGAAGTGAACGGTCGTGT
Organism: uncultured Oscillospiraceae bacterium; assembly: GCA_900555805.1. Lineage (GTDB taxonomy): Bacteria > Bacillota > Clostridia > Oscillospirales > Acutalibacteraceae > UBA6857. The sequence goes on from USMJ01000213.1 coordinate 595, forward strand.
CATAGTCGGCGAAATAGTTCGGCATATTGACTATTGTTTCCTCTATGAACTTCTTGTCCGCGCCCTCTGCCGCGACGACGAAGCATTCACGGGTGTGTTTCTCTCTTGTGGTAAGCTCGGGATTTTCGCCGTTTCTGACCTTTTCGAGAGCCTCGGGACGGGGAATGGTATACTGTCTCGCGTCAAGAACGCCGTGTATGCGTCTTATGGCGTCGGAGTGACCCTGGCTGACGCCCTTGCCCCAGAATGTATAGTCCTTGCCCTCGGGAAGAATACACTCGGCGTAAAGTCTGTTCAGCGAGAACATACCCGGATCCCAGCCGCAGGAGATGAGAGCCGTGTTGCCGTATTGCTTGGCGTAGGCGTCGACCCTGTTGAAATGCTGGGGAATATTTGCGTGGGTGTCAAAGCTGTCGAGAACATTGAAATCCTTGGCGAGAGCAGGCGTCATCTCGGGAAGATCCGTCGCGCTGCCTCCGCAGACGATCATAACGTCTATCTTGTGTTTATACTGAAGAATGTCGTATATCGAACACACCTTAGCTCCGGGAGTATGGATCTCTATGCTCTCGGGCTTTCTTCTTGTGAAAACGGCGACAAGCTTGGTGTCGGGGTTCTGAGCGATGGCCTTTTCAACGCCCTTACCGAGATTGCCGTAGCCGTAAATGCCTATTCTTATCATAATTCCTACCGCCTTTCGGTTGAATTCGTTTTGTTATCTGTCCTTTATCATGTCCTGCATGGAATAAAGTCCCGCAGGCTGTTTTATCAGAAACTTGCAGGCTTCTATTGCGCCCTCGGCGAATAACGCTCTGCTGTGCGCCTCATGTTTTATCGTTATGGTCTGAGCGTCCGTTCCGACTATGACTTCGTGGATACCGACGACATTGCCCATTCTGACGGAATTTATACCTATGTCGTCCTTTTCTCTCTTTTGGTGTCCGTTCCTGCCTAAAATGAACTTTGCGTTCTTCCTGACCTGCTTTATTGCCTGCGCCAGCATGAGAGCCGTTCCGCTCGGAGCGTCGAGCTTTCTGTTGTGGTGAACCTCGACGATCTCAATATCCGCGTCCGGCATGGCTGCCGCCGCTTTTTTTGCCAGTTCGACGAGAAGCGCGACGCCGACGGACATGTTCGCCGAGAAGAAAACCGGAACGTACCCCGAAAGATCTTCTATCATCTGTTTCTCTTCGTCTGTCTGACCGGTTGAGGCGAAAATTATCGCCGTGTTCGTCTTCTTGGCGTATTCGCAAAGTTCCTTCGTGGCAAGGTGGCTCGAAAAGTCAACGATACAGTCCGCTTTTTCGGTCACTTCGGCTATGTGCTTAAAGCCGTTTTCGTTCGTGATGTCGATCTTTGCCGTTATCTGTACGCCCGAACCCTCTGCGTTTGCGAGCTTTTCGACCTCGCGGCCCATCTTTCCGTTAGAGCCGTTGAGTATTATTTTCATCTTTCACACTTCCCAAAAATCAGATTATTCCAAGCTCTTTCATGATAGAGAAGAGCTTTTCCGCGTGTTCGTCCTCCATCTGAGTCAGCGGCAGGCGAAGATAGTTTTCGCAGTAGCCGAGTTTGCTCATAGCCGCCTTGACGGGGATAGGATTGACCTCGCAGAACAGCGCGCTTATCAGCGGCAGGTATTTCAGCTGCATCCTGCGGCTTTCCTCAACCTTGCCGTCAAAATAGAGGTGACACATCCTGCTTGTCTCGCCGGGAAGAAGATTCGAAAGGACGGAAATAACACCCTTAGCGCCGAGAGACAGCATGGGTACGACCTGATCGTCGTTGCCCGAATATATGTCGAGCTTATCGCCGACGAGACGGGCGGTCTCGGCTATCTCGGAGATGTTCCCGTTAGCCTCCTTGATGCCCTGAATCATCGGATGATCCGCAAGCTTAGCGTAGGTTTCGGGCTTGATATTAACGCCCGTTCTTGACGGAACATTATACAAAATGAGCGGTATCGTGCTGTTGTCGGCGATAGCCGTGAACATCTTGACAAGTCCGTTCTGAGTGCATTTGTTGTAGTACGGTGTGACGACAAGAGCGGCGTCATAGCCTATCGAGCCTGCGTATTTCGTCAGTTCGATCGCTCTCGCGGCGTCGTTTGAGCCTGTGCCTGCGATGGCGGCGACTCTGCCTGCGATTTTTTCGACCGCGAATCTGAGAACTTCCTCATGCTCGGCGTGGGTGAGAGTTGCGCCCTCGCCTGTCGTTCCGCAGATAACGAGACCGTCGATTCCGCCCTCGATCTGCGCGTCGATGAGTTTTCCGAGCTGTTCATAGTTTACTCCGTTTTTGTCAAGCGGAGTGATGAGCGCGGTTGCCGCGCCTTTGAATACAGTAGCCATTTCATTTCCTCCCAAACATATAAATTTTATATATAGTAATTCTTTAATTTTTTAACATCTAATTTTATCATAAAATGTCGTTCGGTTCAATACCTTGACCGCAAATTTACTCTTTGTTGAGAAAGTCGGTATGATTAAGCTGAGGAGAGCCGAACCATATACGGTTTTTAAGGCATATTTTCGCCGATACTGCGTTAAAAAGCCTCGCAAGG
>USMJ01000214.1 GCA_900555805.1 uncultured Oscillospiraceae bacterium
CGCGAGTATACTTCCCACTCCGTACGCAGCGATGTCAACAGCTGTCGGATTTGCGCTTGCCGATCTTGTCAGCGGCTATCCTCAGTATATGCTCCCGTCGGCAATTATCAGAATTTTGATCGTTCTGTTCTTCACGAACAAGCAGGAAAAGATACTTTGCAAGAAAAACTATATCGGCCTGCCTATAGCCGCGGTTATCACTGTCGGCGGCTATGCCATAACAAAGTATATCCTCTACCGCGTTATGAACCATGCGGCTGTTGAGGTTGCTTTCGGTGCGGCTCTGACTTCAATGCCGGAAAATCTCATTCAGTGCGCATTGAGCAGCTTGCTGTATGTACTTCTTTCGCTTGCTCTTGACAAGTTCGATTTTAAAAAGCAAATTTTATCAAAGCAGGGGTAATATAAATGTTTGAAGATGTAAGAAATCAAAGTGAAGCTCTCGCTCTTGAGCTTATAAACGAAGCTAAGCTCAAAAAGGGCGATACGGTCGTTATCGGCTGTTCATCAAGCGAAATCGTCGGCGAAAGGATCGGGAAAGGCTCAACACTCGAAGCTGCGCAGGCAGTATTTGAAGGTGCGTACCCCGTATTAAAAGAACACGGAATATATCTCGCCGCTCAATGCTGCGAGCACCTCAACAGAGCCATCATAACCGAGCGTGAACTCGCCGAAAAGAAAGGTTTGGAAATCGTGAACGTTGTTCCGAAGCCGAAAGCAGGAGGTTCATTCGCGACAACAGCTTATGAGCGCTTTGATTCTCCGGTCGCGCTCGAACATATCAAGGCCGACGCAGGCATCGATATCGGCGACACGCTCATCGGAATGCATCTTAAAGATGTCGCCGTGCCGCTGAGACTTTCGGTCAAGGAAGTCGGCAAGGCGCATGTAGCGGCGGCGAGAACAAGACCCAAATTCATCGGCGGCGAAAGAGCGCACTATGATGAAGAAATGATGTAAATAAAAAGTATCGGCTAAATTAAAAAGCCGATACTTTTTTGTTTACATTGGTGATTTTGAAACGATGTTCCCACCGTCGCTGACGATTTTAGCTTTTCCGCTTTTGACAAACGACTTGACGGTGATATAGTATTTCTTGTTGCTTTTAAGCTTTTGGAGAACGCATTTTGTCCTCGACGAGCCGTTTAAAACAGCCGCTTCTTTGAATCTGCCGCTCTTTTTCGTTGAGGTATAGACGATATATCCGTCGGCATTTTTGACTTTATCCCATGATATTGTCAGGCGCCCAACTCCCCTGTTGACGACTGAGGTTATCTTCACCTTTCCGGACATTGTCGCGGTTTTACAGGTTTCGCTGAGCTTGCTGTAAATTTTTCCGCCGTCGTTTTCGACATAGGCTCTGACCTTGAATTTATATTCGGCGGCGCCCGAAAGCTTTTCAATTTTAGCTTCGGTTGAAGTCACGGCTGCGACCTTTTTCCACTTTTTCCCGCTGCGTTTATAGACTTCATAGCCGCTCGTGCCGTGAACTTCGTTCCATGTCAGCGTGAGAGAAGTTTCCGTCGCTTTTCTGACTCTAAGGCTCTTTGGCCTCTGCGGTTTTATGACAAAGTCGACCGCGACCTCGCCGAGAGTACTTCCTGCCGCCGAAACTGTAACCGTTCCGACGCCCGGTTCGGCATTTTCGCTATAGTTCACTGTATAGTCTCTGCCGTTTTTTAGGCCCTTTATCGTGACTTCGGGCTTCTGCTTTTTGCCGTTATAGACGCATTCCGAAAAACTCAGCTTGACTTTCAAGTCGTTGATGTTTTTCATGTCCTTAATCATACTATAGGTACGCAGGTACTTTTCTGCGTAATCTTTAGCGGTCGAGTTGTTGAAGCCTTCTATCTGAACGTTCCTGTAAACAGTCTCGCCGTCGTCGAAAATATCACAGTTATAGTTGACGATTCTGAGTTTCTTAAGATTGCTGCAGCTTGAAAACGCACCCTCGCCTATGCTCGTCACGGAATATCCCAAGGTCATATTCGGCAGAGAGTAGCAGCATAAAAATGCGTTCTTGCCGATCGTCGTGACCCTTGTCGGCATGGCGAATTCTTTGAGCGAACGGCAATATGCGAACGTCGATTCGCCGACTGTTTTCAGATTGCTGTCCTCCCATTCGACCGAATATCCCACGCCGCCGAAGTCGTAGTCCGACGTCTCCAGAATACCGTTCTCCTCCGTACCTACCAGCTTCAGATATACCCCTTCCGTTTGGGAATCGGGGATGCGCAGCACCGTGCCCTCCGGGGCCTGTACCAGCAGGCGGATATAGTAGTTGTAGGCGTCGCCGTACACCGCCAACGGCGTGATGGTGGTGCCGTTGCTGGTGACGGGCTGCATGTCCGTGGTACCCATCTCCTCCATCAGCTGCTTCTGCTCCGCCGTCAGGTCGCCGAAGGCCAGGGCGGAATGCACGAGATCTCCCTGCTCAGAGTCCAGGTCGCCCTCGTCCGTCATGTTCTCGATGATGTCGTAGAGCTCGTCCTCGGTGACAGAGACCTCGCTGTCGCCCTTGGTGAGGCGGCTCGCGAACTCACCGATCTTGGTAAGGACGAAGGAAATGGGCGTCAGCAGGTGCATGAAGAACACCAGGGAGGACGCCGTGCCCAGGGCCAGCCGGAGGCTGTACTTCTTGGCGATGCTCTTGGGCAGCATCTCACCCACGAAGAAAACCACGATGGTGGTGACGAAGGTGCTGAGGGTCACCGCGCTGAGGCCCCAGCGGCGGGTGACGAGGACCGTCACATAGGACGCGCAGCTGAGATGTACGATGTTGGTGCCGATGAGAATGGTGGTGATGGCCTTATCAAAATGCTCGCAGACGTACATGGCCTTGTTGGCCCGGCGGTCTCCCCGCTCCATGGCGGTCTTCAGCCGGATGCGGCTGACAGCGGCAAAGCTGGTCTCGCAGACGGCAAAGTAGTCCGCAAAGAGCAGCAGGGCGAGAATGATAAGGACGGACAATATACTCCCATCATCCATAAGGGACTATCACACTCCAAAAATAGATTTCAACCATCGCCCGCCGGGGCCGACGGCCCTTTTTCGCGGACAATAATTATCAAATAGCATACCATGTGCCGACAATTTCGTCAATAGGGCAAGGCTTTGAGAACGTAAAATTCCCGTTTTCTTCCGTGCG
>USMJ01000215.1 GCA_900555805.1 uncultured Oscillospiraceae bacterium
ATACGGTCTGTTCAACACTCAGGACAGAGGCAGACTTTTCATCGGCCCGGGCGTTCCAGTTTATGAGGGAATGATCGTCGGCGAATGCGCCAAGAGCGAAGATGTCACCTGCAATGTCTGCAAGAAAAAGCAGATGACGAACACAAGAGCCGCAGGCTCCGACGACGCACTCAGACTCGTTCCGCATTCAACATTGTCGCTCGAACAGTCAATGGAATTCATCAAAGACGACGAGCTTCTCGAAGTCACACCCGTTTCGCTCAGACTCAGAAAGAGAATTCTTTCAAAAGAGCTTAGAATGAAGCAGCAGTTCAAAAAGAAATAAATATACAGGAAAGCCGAGTTCTCGGCTTTCTTTTTATGTACAACAAAATTACTGCTTGCGTTAGGTTGATTTATCGGATCTGAATTCGGAACATATTTTCAAACGGATGCCGTTCTTGCTTTTTGTATGACTTTTTATGATCTGGAATTTTCTCGGTTCTGCTTGCCGCAAACTCCGGCGAGGGCTGCACAACGCGCGCCGCCTTTACACAATCCCCGACTGTGTGATACAATATAAAAAACAACAAAAAAGGGGAAGCAAAATGTTCAAAAGAGGACCGTATGAAATAACGGAAATAGGGGATAAAACATACCTTATAAACGAAAAAGCAAGCACAATGTTTGTGCTTTGCGGAAAGGAACGGGCGCTTGTTATCGACTGCGGAACAGGCATAGGTGACTTCAGAAGCGTTGTCGAAGAGCTGACAGCCGGCTTGCAGTATGACCTTGTTATAACGCACGCCCATGTCGATCATATCGGCGGAAGGGGACAGTTCGGCGACATGTATATCACCGAAGCGGACAGTAGATTTATTTCTGAGGTCACGCCGTTTCAGCGAAAGGGATTTCTAATAATAAATTCTCTTATGATGGGTACGAATGGGTCACATAAAATATTCCCGTCCGATAACGAGCCGAAGATACATATTATTTCCGAAAGCGATATATTTGACCTCGGCGGCAGGCGTATAAAAGTCATGCTCACGCCGGGTCACACCGTCGGCAGCGCGAGCTTTCTCGATATCGAGAACAAAACGATATATATAGGCGACGTTGCGAATGAGTTTTTGCTGATGATGCTTCCGCACAGCGCAAAAATTGATGTCATGAACGACACTATACGCCGCCTGATGCTGACAGAAGGGTATAATACTGTCTGGGCGTCGCATCATACCGAACCGTTCGACAGAGCGAGACTGGCGGATTTTCTCTCCGGCGGAAGAAGTATAGAGGAGAAGAAAAACACAATTCTGCCGCTTGTCGGGATAAAGTACAGACGCGGCGATATAATCATATACAGAACGAACAATATTCACTGAACGCAAGACCTCCTCACCGAATCCGATGAGAAGGTTAAATTATTTTATGATAACATTCTCGCATTTCGTTGCTTTGATCGGTTTTGTCCTGCCGAAATCGTTGCCTGTCAGCTCGATGCCGTCGGTCGAGCTTGCTTTCACGCAGCAGCCGCCGTTTGCGCCGAACTTGTTGCCCGAAATCCGTATGTTCTTATGCACTGCGCCGCCGTATATCCTGTTTTCGGGCTTGATGAGTACGGTCGGATTTCCGCTTGCCAAAAATTCGTTGTTTTCGATCAACACGTCGCGGCACGGGCCGCTTTCATACCAGCTTTGGGCGTCGTCCGACAGCAGGATCGCGCTCATCGTTGTTCCTGCGAAGCGGTTGTTCCTCACTCTGACCTTGCCTCTTGTCGTCAATAATAAGCCTCTTGTGATTATCCGCGACATCTCGTTTCGCTCGAAAAAGACATCGGGACAGGCGGTGACATCTTCGATGACCTCTCCCTTTTTTGCTTGGTACGATGAACCGAGTGCTAAGCGAATATCTGTCTCGCTGACGAGCTTTGAACTTAATATTTCGGCTCTGCCGTTTTCGAGGAGGGTTTTCGGGTTGACGAAAGCTATTTCGTCGCCGACTCTCAGCGGATTGAAACCGTGAGTCTGCGGATGCATATATCTGACCGTGATCTGACTGTCTGAAACATCGACAATCTTGTAGTGAACGCCGTGAGCGTTGAGACAGTCGTCGCCGGCTCCGATGAACTTGCAATCCGAGACGGAAACCGTCCCGCGGCACATACATGCCTGTACGAAATCGGCACATGAAGCCAAAAGGCGAGGGGAGTTTTCCTCGGGCGCGAAAACCGAGTTTTCAAGTAATATATCCGCGCTGTTCTGAACGACGAGAGCGAGAGAATAATTGAACCGCTGAGCGATATTTTCAAGCTTGATATTTTTCGACTTATTTATAAATATGCCTGCGAACTGCCTGCGGACATCGTATATGTAATATCTGTCGCCGACTTTAAAGCGGAATGTGTTTGCATAGTGCGCTCTGAAACGGTTTTTGCCAAGCTTTGAGAATTTGAACGCTCCCGACAGCGGATGAGCCGATCTCTTGACAAGCTCGGGACTTTCGGCTTTAATTTTCGGTATCCACCGAGCGGTAGCGGCGTTTTGGTTTATCGGATAGCAATAGTCCTTGCCGATAAAATAGGGGAGCGAGTCGACGAATTCGATCTGAGTGTCCGAATCGACCTCGTAATCAACATGAAAAGCGCCTTTGGAAACGACCTTCAGCTCATGCATATCGGGGTGAGCGTGTCTTATCTCCATGTTTTTCAGCGTGACATTGCGGCAGTTTTCGACAGCGGCGTTTGTGACCTTTCCGTCGATTATGAATATCGAGCCGTTTCCGTCAACCGTCAGGTTATCTATGCTACCGAGATAAAACGCAACTGCGTTCAAGTGCGGCGTCTCGTTGGCGGCGAATTCGCCGTCGCCGACCGTGTTTGTTATATACAGAATATATTCCTTGCACTTTCTGTTATTGATATAATAAGTTCCCTTGTCGAATTCGATTTTGTCGCAGCCGTTTTCTTTTGCGGCTTTGAAAAGCTCCGTCAGCTTTTCGGCGATTTCCGCGTGGCGCGCTCCGGGTACGGGCGTTTCCACGAGGACGGTCATGTTTTCCGTCGGACTGATTTTGACGATCTGCAGCCGTTCCATCAGCCCTGCAGCCTCCGCAAAAACTGAATGGTGCGTTCCTGCGCCGGATGGTCGATCACCTCACGCG
>USMJ01000216.1 GCA_900555805.1 uncultured Oscillospiraceae bacterium
TGTCAAAAATCCCGCCAATGTAACGCCTATCTGTATCGTCGACAGGAAGTTACTTGCGTTGCTTGTCAGTTTCGCTACTTGTTTTGCTTTTTTGTGACCGTCCTCAGCCATTTTTTCAATGAGATTGTCGTTGAGTGAAATTATCGCTATCTCACTCATCGCGAAAAACGCATTGACAACGATGAGGAATAATAGTAGAACCAGCTTTAAAATAATGCCGGTCGCACCGGGGTCGTCCATTTGTTCAAAAACTCCTTTCAGTTTTCGGTACACGCAGACTCTCTGCGTACACTCGGTTTGAGGCTCTTGTTTTCCTTTAGATAAGCAGTCGGCGCGTACCTTAAAAGAAAACGAATTTGCCAAATTGAAATAAATATATTATGAACGGCTATATGTTTAATCTGTAGCCGAGTTCACCTAAATATCTTTGTAAAAACTCCTTGTTTTTGCCCTTCATCAGCCAGTATGGGTCGATTCGGTTGGTCTTGATTATCTCGTCGACCGCCTTTTTGTTGAGGTTGACCCACGCCCTGTATTCCTGATCGGGCATTTTAATTACGGTTCCCATAGTGATCTTCCTTTAGTAAGTGTGTTCGCATATTTCTTCGATCTTTTTCTTCAGAGCGAGAAAATCTTCGAGCGCGGCGCCCTTGTTGTTCGGGTTTCTCAAAAGCGCAGCGGGGTGAAACGTACCCATCATTAGCGTTCCGTTTTTGTCGATAAATTCGCCGTGCTGTTTCGTGACCTTGAAATCGGGGTCGATAAGCCTTTGAGCCGAAATCCGGCCGAGACAGACGATTATCTTCGGGCGCATGAGCCTGACCTGTTCTCTGAGCCAGAAAATGCAGGTATCCTGCTCCTCGGGCTTGGGGTCGCGGTTCTTCGGCGGTCTGCACTTGACCATGTTGGCGATATATATGTTTTTCTCGCGGCTTAGGTCGATATGCTCAAGATACATATCAAGAAGCTTTCCGCTTCTTCCGACGAACGGCTTTCCCTGAAGATCCTCCTGCTCGCCCGGGCCTTCGCCGACGAACATGACCTCGGCGTTTTCGTTGCCGCAGCCGAAAACAAGATTCGTTCTTGTTTCGGCGAGCTCGCATTTTTGACAGCCCCTGCAGTCGGTTTCAAGCTCTTTCCATGAATTATACATATATACACCCCATAAGTCAAATGTAATTTTATAAAAACATAATTAAAATTGTTTTAAGAAGCATTGAGTACATTATAGCATATTTTTCTTCACATTTGTTGAAATTTAATAAAAAATGTTGTAATATATTTATTGTCTGCGGCAGTACTCTTGCGATCGCTCTCCCCTGCTTTAAAGCAGAGATGACATAAGCCGACCGTTTTCGCCGCAAAGACGGAATTATCATCACAAAATTCGGAGGAATAACAAATGGCTAAAACGGTTTTAGTTGAAACATCAGCCCGCCATGTTCATGTTTCAAAAGAGGATCTCGCCACACTTTTCGGCGAGGGATATGAGCTGACGAAGAAGAAGGATCTTTCTCAGCCCGGTCAGTTCGCTTGCGAAGAGAGAGTTCAGGTCATCGGTCCCAAGAGCAGCTTCGCGGCTGTTTCTATCTTAGGCCCTGTTCGCCCCGAGACTCAGGTTGAGCTTTCGGCGACGGACGCGCGCTCAATAGGCGTCAAGGCTCCCATCCGCGAGTCGGGCGATCTTGAAGGCAGCGGTGCCTGCAAGCTTGTCGGCCCCTGCGGCGAAGTAGAGCTTGAAAAGGGCGTTATAATCGCTAAGAGACACATACATATGACAACAAAGGACGCGGCAGAATACGGTCTCGAGGACAAGCAGATCGTTTCCGTTAAGCTTGACACGCCCGACAGAAGCCTCATCTTCGGCGACGTCGTTGTCAGAGTCAGCGATAAGTATGCTCTCGCAATGCATATCGACACGGACGAAGCAAACGCGGCCTGCACTGTTCCCGGCATGATGGGCGAAATATTATAATTATATAAAACCGACGCGAGTGTGGAGGCGGAATTAAAATGATGCCTATATAACATATATAGGCGCGTGAATTCCGCTCTGCGCTCCGCTTTTGACTTTAGGAAAAGATTAAAAATGAATGAGAAAATAAAGAAACACTTTCGCTCGCAGTATGAGCGCTTCAGATCTGAAATCAAACTGCCCGAATACATATTCTGGTGGATATCGAGATTGGTCATGATATCCGGCTGCGTTTACGCCGCTAAGAATCTTCCGGGCTTTCTTGTCCTGGCTGTTGTCGGAAACACCGCCGCCACTCTTGCGATACCGTTCTTTTCGGCGCTGTTTCCGCAGTCGCTTTATTTCGGAAGACTCCCCTTTCGCGCGCAGACCTATATTGACATATTTGTTGTGATTGGCTCGTTCCTCGGTCAGTGCGTGAAAATAGGCAGGTTTATCAGCTACTATGATAAATGGCAGCACCTTATCGCAGGCATACTCGGCGTATTTTTAGGCTGTGTTCTGATGAAAGCCATCTCGCCCGAAACAAAGCTTGACAAAAAACAGGAGCTTTGCGGCGGAGTAGGATTTTCGTTCTTCCTCATGCTTGTGTGGGAAGTCTTTGAATTTTTCGCCGACTACTACATTGCCGGTTCGACGAATCAAGGATATAACAACAGCGTTGACTACAACGACATATTCTTCAGGATATTCGGGCTCGGCGCGCAGAATGAAGGTCAGGCGGCGTTATACGACACGTTCTTTGATCTGATTTCAGCCATAGTCGGAACACTGATAGCGATCGTTCTTTTTGTTATAGGTACGAAGATCATGAGTGCTTCGGGAAAGAAACAGCCCGAATTGAAAGAGACGGCTGATATAGCGTAACAGATGGGATTATAAGGCAAAAGGTTTGCCGACAGGGAAAACGCCGCAGGCCGCCGAAGGCGGTCTGCGGTGCTCCGCTTTCAGCGGAGCTTTTGCAACCCCACCGCGCTGAAATCTATCGCCGCGCTCGGCGGCTGCACCGGCGGAAGCGGCGGTACGAAGCTTGCTTCGGAGCATAGCTTCCGCTATATCGGTTTAAGCGCAGAAAGCCTGGGTCTCATCTGACTTCAGGACGGCAAAACGGTTTTCGTTCCGAAAACC
>USMJ01000217.1 GCA_900555805.1 uncultured Oscillospiraceae bacterium
GGCGCACAACGCGCGCCGCCTCTTTACCGCACCAACCTATACAAAAAAGCCTTATGCAGACACAAGTCCGCATAAGGCTTGATGATATAATTAATTTACGCCTGCTTGCTGACCTTTTCGAGCGCCTTGAGAAGCGCGGGTCCGATTATGCCGCAGGTTATGACCTCAAGAAGAGCGTTAAGTCCGAACAGGGTTATCGCGAGAGCGAAAAGATTTTCGGCTCCGAGCGTTGTCGCAAGCCCCGTTATATATTCGCTTCTTCCGAAGAACCCGAATGTCAGCGGAACGAATATCAGCGTGTTGAAAAGCGGAGCGACAACGCTGAGCGTGATAAAGCTTGCCGCCTTTTTTACATTGTGCTTGGTCATCTGCTCATAGATAAGACCTGCAAGTCCGCCCATGAGAACTCTGGGAACCATGCATAATAAGAAGGTCAGAAACGGATTTATCGCGAAAAGCGCCTGACCGAACGCGCTCATTCCGAAGCACTGTATGAAGCTTGTCAGTCCGAACACCGTGCCTAAAACAAGACCACCCTTGACGCCCGCGAAACCGATACCGATTATTACAGGCAGGCTCATCAGCGTGATCTCGGCGATGCCGATCTTGATGTATCCGAGATGTGTGAACGCCATGACGAGCATGAGCGCTATGAGTATCGAGTAAGTAGTTATCGTTCTTATCTTGTTGTTATTCATTTTTAATTACCTCCTTGCTGCTGCTCCTTTTCGGATGCAACGCCTGAAAACAACTTTGTTTATGACTTTTGGTTCTTTTCGTATATAACCTTAAGCCCGTGTAACAGCAGGGTGTCGTCGTGAATTATATTTTCCCTGCAATGCTCAATTATGCAGTTGCTGAAGCCGCCTGTTGCGACGACCGAAGCAACATCGGGGACTTCGTCGCGGAATCTTTGGATCATTCCGTCCACCATAGCCGCCGAGCCGAAAATTATACCCGACTGCATACAGTCGACGGTGTTCGTTCCGATGGCTTTCTTCGGCGCAGTCAGCGAAATGTAGGGAAGCTGCGACGCATTTGACGATAGAGCGTTTAGCGAAACGGCTACGCCGGGGGCGATCATTCCGCCACGGTAGCTGCCGTCCTTGCCGACAACGCTTATTTTGCTTGCCGTTCCGAGATCGACTATGAAACAGGGCAGGGGATACTTGTCAATAGCGGCGACTGCGCCGACAAGAAGATCCGAGCCGAGCTGAGCGGGGTTGTCGATCAGAATGTTGACTCCCGTCTTGATTCCGGGGCCGACAACGATCGGAGCTGTCCCGGTCACAAGCCCCACGGTCTGCGAAACGGTTGCCGTCAATTCCGGTACGACCGAACTTATGATGCTGCCTGAAAACGAGTTCGCGGACGCGTTATTGAGTCTGAAAATCTGATTGAACTCGATCGCGTACTGATCGGCGGTCTTTCCCCTGATGGTTGAAAGCCTCGAAACAAACCGCAGCTCGTCGCCTTCGTAAGCGCCGATAGTGATGTTCGTGTTGCCCATGTCAACGGTTAAAAGCATTTTATCACCTCTTTCGATTTTATACGGTCAGTATAACCTCGAACCGCCGAAAAGTCAACCCCGGCCGCTGTTGATTATTTTGTCCCGTTGTGATATTATTGTACGGGTAAGCGACTGCTGTCGGGAAGTTTTAAGCTCGGCGGCAAGTCGGTATAAAGAGAGAAGGGCGAAAATCTGTCCGACATGAGACAGAATAGCCGTATTATCATCTGAAAGGAGAGCGTCCGAATGATATGCAATGCCTGCCCGAGGGAGTGTTCTGTCGACCGAGCGGTCAAAAGGGGAGCCTGCCGAATGCCCGAAAACTTCGTCGTCGCGAGAGCCGCAAGACATGACTGGGAGGAACCCTGTATCAGCGGAACAAAAGGCTCGGGAACGGTCTTTTTCTCGGGGTGCAGTCTCGGCTGCGTGTTTTGTCAGAACCACGAGATAAGCTCCGAAAACTTCGGCAAAGAAATAAGCGACGACCGTCTTATGCAAATTTTCGATGAGCTGACAAGCTCGGGCGTACATAATATAAATCTTGTCAACCCCACGCATTACGCCGAAAGGCTCGCTGTCGTTCTGAAAGAATATAAGCCGAAAATCCCGATAGTTTATAACAGCGGCGGTTATGAAAAAGTCGAAACCCTCAGAAAGCTTGAGGGCTTAGTCGACATATATCTGCCCGACCTCAAATATATAAGTCCCGAAAGAAGCCTGAAATATTCGAGGGCGGAGAATTATTTCGAATATGCCGCCCCGGCAATAAAAGAGATGATAAGACAGACGGGGCCTGCCGTTTTAGACAGCGGCGGAATAATGAAAAAAGGGACGATAATAAGACATCTGATCCTGCCGAAAAACACGAATCAGAGCATAAAAATAATAGAATGGCTCTCAGAAAATGTACCGAATGATACATATATCAGCCTAATGGCGCAGTATACGCCGATAATTCACAGCGACGATTATCCCGAGCTCAACAGAGCGATAACCGAGCGCGAATACGAAAAGGTGCTGATCGCGCTGGAAAACAGCGGCTTTTATAACTGCTTCGTTCAGGAACTGAAATCCGCGAGTGAGGGCTATGTCCCGAAATTTGACCTGAGCGGAGTATAATTTCAAATTTAACGGAGATATTATTATCTCACTGTAAAATCGTTTTGCAATTATTGACAAGCTATGCTCTGAGGAGTATAATATCCCCGAAAACTAAGCATTGAATGCATGTCCGAATAAGATTTCGGTCGGTTTCGGATCGGTATTCATGCGGTGGAAAAGGAGTAATAATTATGCCATTGGTAACAACTAAAAAAATGTTTGAAGACGCATACAAGGGCGGCTACGCCATCGGTGCGTTTAATGTAAACAACATGGAGATCATTCAGGGCATCGTCGGCGCGGCTAAGAAGCTCAACGCTCCCGTTATTCTTCAGGTTTCGAAGGGCGCAAGAGCCTACGCAAACCACACATATCTCGTTAAGCTCGTTGAGGCGGCTATCGAGGAGACAGGCCTTCCGATCGTTCTTCATCTTGACCACGGCCCGGATTTCGAGACCTGCAAGAGCTGTATTGACGGCGGCTTCACATC
>USMJ01000218.1 GCA_900555805.1 uncultured Oscillospiraceae bacterium
ATCAGTTCGCAGCGCTCGATCTGCTCCCTTGAGAGCTCAACCGACCCGTACTCACGCTTGGTAGCGATAGCCGCCCTTATCATTTCGTGGTCTTCCTTGGTCATTCTGAACCTCTTGAGCAGGAACAGCGAGATCAGAGCCGCAGCGATCGGGATAATCGCCACACAGAGACGTACGCCCCAAATTGCCTGCGAGGTCTGAGGATAGAGCGCCTTGTTGGCAACCTCGTAGGTCTCGACCTCTTTACCCGTGACAAGGCCGAACGAATGCATGATGAATGTGACGAGACCCGCCATAACGCCTGCCGCGCTTTTCTTGATAAGAGTGCTGAAAGTCGAGATAACGCCCTCTCTTCTTCGGCCGGTAATAAGCTCGTCAACGTCCGTCAGATCGGGGAAAATGTTGGTTGAAACAAAGCCGAGACCGCTCATACCGAACGGGTAGAGTATCATGCTCAGCATCATGAGAGCCGGCCAGATGAACGCCATTATACCGCCCTCGCTCCTGTTCATAAAGAGACCGATCGCAAGACCTGCGACCATGAGCGGAGTGACGATATCGCCGCAGCGCTTCTTGCCGTATTTCATGGTTAGGGCATAGTTCAGCGGAAAAGCCGCCGCCTCGGCGATACCTGCGACGATGTTGAATATGTCGTAGTATCTATACTGATTGGCGAGATATTTGATGTAGTAAACCTTCGAAGTGAGATAGAAACCCGTCGCGAACTGATAAGCAAGGCTCATGAAGAAATACTGTCTGAACGAGCGGTTTTTGAAGACATAGACATATTCGTTTATGAGGAACTTGAAGTCGAATTTCGGATATTCATAGTCAAGCGAGCTCGGCTCTTTGGTCTTCTTGAATGTGAGATAGACAGTTATTGAATAGAACACCGACAGTACCAAACCGATTATAGCAAACGGAGTTCTCGACGCGCTTGTAAGGGTTTTGTTCGCCCCGAATATAGCGAGAATGAGAATAACTATACCGAAAGAGGGAACCATACCTGCGGAATTGAAGAGGTAGCCCATGGAGTTATACTGCGTTCTCAGGTTATACTCGGGCGCAAGCTCGGGGAGCATCGCCGTATGCGGAACGTCGATTATCGTATACGCCGTCTTGTAGAGCATGAACATAGCGACGAAGTATATCATTGCCTTTGTCGTGTCCTGTTTTCCGTCGAAGCCGAACGAGGTCCACATAAGAGAATACGATATAAACAGAACGGGTATGCCCCATAAAAAATAGCGCCTGTGCTTACCGTATTTTGAGTGTGTTCGGTCGGAGATGATGCCCATGACGGGGTCTGTGATAGCGTCCCAAAGCGTAGCGAGCATGACGATGATGCCGGCTTTCTGCAAGTCGAAATTGACAACATCCGTCAAGAATATCGTGAAGTACATACTTATTATGTACCCCGAACCCGCCATCGCCATGTTGGAGTAGCTGTAATTTATCATCGGCAGTATAGTCGTCTTGAAATCACCCTTGACTCCGATAGCGCTTTTAACTTTTTCGCCTAACTGTTTTTTCTTTTCGCTGTCCACTAACGATCAATCCTTTTTATGTTTATAGTTTTTTACCTTATTTATTTGCCGACTTACAAAATTCCCTCATTGGGCAAATGTCGCATTTCGGTCTTCTCGCAATGCAAATCTCCCTGCCGAACAATACGCAGCGGTGGCAGAAGTCGTTGCTTTCTTCGGGCGGCAGGAGCTTTTTCATTTCAAGCTCGACCTTCTTCGGGTCTTTCGTGTCGACCAGACCGAGCAGGTTTGAAACCCTGATAAGATGCGTGTCCGCGACGACCGCAGGCTGTTTGTAGACATCGCCCATTATCAGGTTCGCCGTCTTTCGCCCGACCCCCGGGAGGCTCGTCAGCTTTTCTATGCTGTCGGGGACCTGTCCGCCGAATTTATCTCTGATCATCTGCGCCATGCCGACGATATCCTTGGCTTTCGTCTTGAAAAATCCGCAGGAACGGATGATCTCTTCGACATCCGCGACATCGGCGTTGCAGTAATCTTCAAGTGTTTTATACTTTTCAAAAAGAGTGGGCGTGACCATATTTACCCTTGCGTCGGTACACTGAGCCGACAGCCGTGTGGCAATCAACAGCTCCAAGGGATTTTTTGATTCAAGCGAGCAGATCGCCTCGGGATATCTTTCTTTAAGCGCCGAGACGGCTGACAGCGCCCTCTGCTTCTTCGTCATTTTTATTAAACTCCTTTGATTTTCGTCTCCAATGAAACAAATATTGCTGAGCTATACCTTCGACGCCTCGTGTGCATTCAGGCAAGCCTTCGGGGTACATCTCAGACATTATTCTTCTGACCCAAACATCTATCGGGAACGCTTCGAGCTTCCCGATACCGTAAAGCAATGTACACTCGGCGACCTTTGCGCCGACGCCCTTTACTTTCATAAGCTCCTGACGGGCGTCTTCTATGGGCATTTTGTCAAGCTCATAAAGTCTGACTTCGCCGTTCGACACCTTTTGGGCGGCGTCAATGATATATTTCGCACGAAAACCTGCCCTGAGCGCAGCGAGATCTTCGACCGACTTATCGGATAAAGTCTCATATGACGGGAAAGAATAATCAGAGCCACAGATCTTTTCGCCGAAGTTTTCACAGAGCCTTTCGACTATACCTTTGATTCTCGGGATATTGTTGTTCTGCGAAATTATAAATGAGCACAGAGCTTCCCACGGCTCCTGTTTAAGTATGCGTATGCCGTAGAATTCCCTGACGGCCTTTCGGAGCTTTTCGTCGTTAAAAGACGAGCATATCTCGGCATAATTTCTGTCGAGGTCGAAATACGGCCGCCATATTTTTTCAAATTTTTCTCTGTCGGTATGTTCGAAGATATAACCGCCGTCGATCGCTCTGACATCCAATATTTCGCCTTGAACGACGCCGTGAAATCCGCCGTCGGGTCTTTCGGTAAAGCGAAATGCCTGACCGCAGTCGAGACACAGCGGAATGTCGAGACATTCAACGTCGGTCAATATCAGATTTCCGTTTGATTCGGTTAAATTCATCATACCACCACACATACCTATAATCATATTAAATTATATCATAGTTATGTTTTTTTG
>USMJ01000219.1 GCA_900555805.1 uncultured Oscillospiraceae bacterium
AAAACCGCCGCAAGGCATCCGCCTTGCGGCACCGTTGTTCGGCTTGCCGAACAACGGGTTTTGCCTTTCGCAGTGAGCGCTGCCCCACAGCTTAATTCCGCGCGTAAAAACTATACTCTCGTCGAAACCTCGACGCGTACCGAAAAAATCTGTCGGATGATAAATATCCGTTTGTTATCGGTTGTTCTCGGCGACATAGTCGGCGATTCCGAGATATATCGCCTGCGCGAATACCTGCTGGTATGCGTCATCCTTGAGATAGGCGCATTCGAGGTCGTTTGTGATGAATCCGACCTCAACGAGAACGGACGGGCATATGTCGGTCCTCGTGACATAGAACGGGTAGTAGTTCGCGCCGTTGTCGATAGCCGCATACATCTTCGCGTTGTCGTTATAGCATGATTTTCTGTAGGCTTCGGTCAGGCGGTTGTGTATGCACTTGGCAAGCGGCTGTGAAAACGCTTTGTAGTAGAATGTGCAGGTGCCGCTTCTGTCGGGCGTTTTGGCGGCGTTGAGATGAATGCTGACGAATAATTCGGGGTCGACCTGCTCGGTCATTCGGCGCCTTGCTTCAAGCGAAACGTCGACGTCCTCGGTTCTCGTCATATAGACCGCCGCGCCTGCCCGTGATAAATATTCGGCGAGGTACTTGCTGATTTTCAGCGTCTGGTGAGCCTCGTAAACCGTTCCGTTCATTCCCGTGGCGCCGGTCTGAACCCCGCCGTGGCCGGGATCTATGATTATGACCTTACCCGAAAGCGAGGACTTCGGTTGTTTGAAGTGTATCCTCATGTTTCCGCTGTTGTCATAATTCACCGTGCAGCCGTAAAATCCGCCCTGCTTTTTTAGATAGAACCTCAATATACTCGTTCCGGGGGCGGCGTCCTTGACCCACTCGGCTTTTTCGACTATGCCGCTGCCCGAAGCGTCGACCTTGCCGGAATGGTTGGGCGTGTTGAAGAACACAAGATCAATAACGCTGACGGTGTGCTGTCTGACATTATACTTCTTGCCCTCATAGCCCGAATAATAATCCTGGTTATATCTGTTTAGCGAGTATGGAACTCTCCACAGGGTCGAAACCGAGACTTCGAGACCATTCGAGCTGTCAGCCGAAACGACCGAAACCGAATTTTCGGGAAGTTCATGCCCCGAGGGTATATATGTGACGTCCTCTTTGACTATTCTTCTTCCCGAGGCGAGGTTATACATATTGAAAGTGTCGCCGTCGCCGTTTGTGTATTCCGATTCGCCGACAACGCGGTCTATCGTTCCCTGCGCCCAAAGGCATAGTGTCGGGTCATAGTATGGGCTGCTCGGGTCGGAGGGGAAAGTCTCCGCCGTCGGCGCGCTGACCATGATGAAATTCGCCGTTCCCTGAACGCCGTTGTCGGAATACGGAGTGAGATTTTTTCCGCTGACCGTGACCTTGTCGGAGTATGAAGCATGGCGTTCGGCGAGCTGACTTCCCGAATTCTGCGTAGGAACAGAGTCTGACTTTGCGTTCACGAATATGTTCCCGCCCGTATAAATCTTACTTGCACCGTCATAGGTCGCTTCGACGGTTATCGAACCCATGTCGCGGATCTTCTTGCCCGATTTCGGGAGCTTTACGCTCGCGCTGAAAACGACATAGTCGCCGTTTCCGTTTCCGAGGGGTTTCAGTTCAAGCTCGGTGTCGCCGAGCTTCGCTTTGAGCGTAGCTTTATAGAAAGAGCCGACGGTTATCTGAACGGTTTGCTTGCCGTTATAATATGCCGAATCTGACGGTGTGATGAACGAGACGAGTTCGCCGTCGAATTTTTTGGTGCATTCAACATTGAGCGTGACCGTTTTTCCGTTTTGTCTGACCTTTATTTCGTTTTCACCGTGGCGCAGGTCGACCGTTATATTGCAGAAGGTGTCGCCCACCGAGCCGTAGCGGTATTCGTTTATGTATATCGGAAATTTATCCGAGCAGCCGACCCTGAACGTATAACTTTCGTCCTCGGTCTTTACGCTCTGTTCGCCGTCGAGCGAGAGGGGAGTCAGCGCCTTGTCGAGGTCGATTCCGCTTCTGATATATTCCGTGACGACCGACGCGGAGCAGTCTCGGTTCTCGGCGAAGTCCTTGAGCGACGAGAACGCTCTCGCGGCGAGTTTTGAACATCCGTCCGCGCCGGCGACCTGTCTTAAAAGGCCGTCCGCCGAGGGGTCGGCGTTGTCGTTGCATACCCTCTCGCACCGAAAGCCCGCGACAAGGCCGACATCCGTGCTTGACAAAAGAGCGTTGAATCTTTCTAAGTACGCGTTCGAATTAGTGTTGTCGGCAAATATTTCTGCCGCGCAGTAGGTCATATGCTTCGAGTCAAAGGCTATTTTGTCAATACCTTCGACCGAATCAAAGTCGGCGTAAACGACGTAAGCGTTGCCGGCGGTCTTGACTTTTGACATCAGGGTCAGAAGCCTTTCGTTGACAATTTCGGCAGGATAATCCGAACATCCCGTCACGATAAAACCGCCGCAGATATTCTGCGCGGCGAGAGCGGAGATAACGCTGTCATAGCTCATTATGTCGACGGAGAGAATGACATTCAGCGAACGCGCCGAAAGCGAGGAACACTCGGCTTTGATAACATCGAGCTTTGAGCTGTCAAGTGAAACCGATTTTCCGAAGTCACTCGGCGTACCGTCTTTATATGGCGCTTTCAGGCTCTTATCATATAGATATTCGGCTTTGAGGAAAACCGTGTCAAAGCCGAAATCCGCCGCCGACTGAGCCGATTGATTAAAAGCGGAAAGCCCTGCGGCGTCGCTCGCGGAGGTCGGCGCGGTGAAGTCCGTGTTTTCGGCGAGCCAAACGATATTCGAAAGCGACTTCGGCTTGGAAAGCGACGCGTTCACCGAAGCCGCCGCGTTTCGCCGAAGCCCCGAAAAAACGAAAAGCACAATAACCGCAATCAGGACAATGACTGCGGTCGAGGCAATTATAATATTTTCTTTTTTGGTGAAATTTTTCATTTTCTTTCTCTTTTCATTTTTGTGTTTGGGGTGGTGGGTGATGACTGCTCTGAGGCAAAACCCGCGGTTCGGCTTGCCGAACCGC
>USMJ01000220.1 GCA_900555805.1 uncultured Oscillospiraceae bacterium
CGCAAGCCGCCTGCGGCGGCTTGCGGCGGTTTCCCCGTCGGGGAAACCTTTTGCCCTCAGACTCTCCCAAACATTCGAATCGCCCCAAGTAAATTTACACCGTCCCCGGCGAACTTATCATGCTTTAAAGATCATCCGCGTCCTGTTCGGGCTTTACACCGAATTTGTTCGGCGTTCCCGTGTATGAACCGAGAGCGTTAGTGTTGCTGTCTGATTCTTTTTGCCAAGCCTCGATAGTGTCGTTGACCTTTTTCGAATTTTTAATTTTTCTGTTTTTCAAGACTTCACCTCCCAAAATATTTTTTGCATAATCGTCCGTATATATTGATAAATTTTTGATTTTACTATATTATGTAAAAAATTCGAATTTTTTCTGTCCCGATGCAACACTTCGGGAATTTTTTCGCACTATATATATGAACGGATGTGATAACCAATGAGCTCAAGGGGAATTCGTGATCTGGTCAAATCTGCAAAAAACGGGAGCGCCGAGGCGTTCGGAGAGCTGTATTCGATATACAGCCGGGAGATGTTCAGCTTTGCCTGCTACTATCTCGGCGACAAATACAGAGCCGAAGACGCCGTGAGCGACGCAGTGTGCGGTGCTTTTTCGTCGGTAGGCACACTGAAAAATCCCGACGCTTTTAAAACATGGATATTCAAAATACTTATTCGCTCGTGTCAGAAACAACTGAAATACATAGTCGAACAGCGCTCGACGGAAAACGTAGACGAGCTTGATGAAATCTCACATGACGGAAATTTCGAGGAAACCGCCGCCTTGAAACAGGCTCTTGCGACCGTCTCCGACGAGGACAGAGAGATCGTTCTCCTGTCGACTGTCGGCAGATATAACAGCCGCGAGATCGGCGAAATGCTCGGGCTTTCGCCGTCGACAGTCAGGTCAAAGCTGATGCGAACGACCGATAAGCTATATGCGTTTTTAAGCGATGAGAGGAGTGAAAAAGATGAAACACGAAGACAAGCTTGACTTTATTTCAAAAAAGCTGGAAGAAAAAAATGAGCCGTTACCTGTCTCACTTGAGAAAGATAACGTGATTGAAATGCTCAAGGGTGTTGAAACCGAACAGAAGAAAACGGCGAGAATAATTCCTTTTAAGAGGTACGCTTCGGTGGCTGCTGCGCTGATAGTTATTGTCTCGGCGGTAGTATTCGGCGGAAAACTGAAGGATAAAGTTTCGGTCAAAGCCGATGTCGGCGAGCAGGAGACAGTTGCCGAAAATGTGACTGCGTTTGTGAACGCAGGAAATCAGGTTTCGGACGACTATTCCGAAATTGAGAGCTATTTCCTTGAGTGCCACAAAAAGGCGGAAGAGAACTTTCAATCATATGCGAAAGGCGCCGACACGACAGGCGCAGCGATATTTGAAAGCAGCAAAAATGCTTATGCAATGCCGTCAAACGATAGCAAGTCAAACGCCGCAAATGTCGCTTACGCCGAAACGAACACCCAGGTCAGCGGCGTTGATGAGGCGGACATCATCAAAAATGACGGACGATATCTCTATTTTGTTGCCAACAACAAAATATATATCGTCGACGCGAAAAATATGAAGCAGGTTTCGGTCATTGACAGGTTCGTGAACAAAGATGAAAAGTCGACCAAACAGACCGACATTCAGGACATCTATGTGAGCGGCGACACGCTGATCGCCATTGTTTCCGAGATGACTTTCGACAAGAACGATTGTATTACGGTCTATAACGATGTCTGCAAGACGGCATACGGCTATCCATACGCTTTAAGCAAGGAGAAGACCCTAATCTGCACCTATGATATTTCTGACAGAACTGTTCCAAAAGAGACAGATACCCACACACAGAGCGGCTCTTATCAGACCTCAAGAATGACCGACGGAAAGATTTACACTGTTAGCTTTTACGGCGTTGACGTTTCGCATGACAGAACCGAAAACGAGATCAAATCCGATTGCGTACCCCGTGTTGACGGCGAAAAGATCAAGCCCGCCGATATCAGAATCGGCGCCGACGGCGATAAAGACAAGAGCTTCGTTGTCCTGACGGCGTTTGACACGAGCGGAAAGACAAATAATTCGTCGTACGCCTACCTCGGCTATTGTGACAAATTATATGCGGCGAAGGATAATTTCTATATCGTTTCGACCGAATACGGCGGAAAGAAAAACAATTATTCCAACACGACGAACATAGCTTCGTTCTCGATTTCAGGCGAAAAGATAGATTTCAAATCAGAGGGCAAGGTCAGCGGATCGGTAGAAGATCAGTATTCCATGGACGAATACAACGGATATTTCAGAATCGTCACCACAGACTCCGTGAAGAAAAAAGACAGCTTTGTCGATGTCAGCAGTCTCTATGTTCTTGACAGCGGACTGAACACGGTTGGAAAGCTCGTCGACATCGCCAAGAACGAGGGCGTCGAATCGGTTCGATTCATGGGCAACTCGGCGTACATTATAACATTCGAGAACACAGATCCATTATTCACAGTCGATCTGACCGACCCGACAGCTCCGAAAATCATGGGTCAGGTCGAACTCCCGGGCTTCTCGTCTTATCTCCATCCGATAGGCGACGACTATATTCTCGGCGTCGGGTATGACGGTGATGATGACGGAGCGGACTATTCATCGGTCAAAGTGACGCTATTTAATGTCAGCGACCCAAGCTCGCCCAAGGTTTCGGACGAGGTCGTTATCAAGAACGCGGACACAGACGTGAACTATGATCCGAAAGCGTTTATCTACTATCCCGAGAAGAACCTCGCAGGCATCCCGGCGATCGTAGGCGGAGACGGCGACACGGCTTACGGCGCATACTATCTAATAGGCGTCAAGGACGGAAAGCTCACCGAAGAAGAGAAACTCATTCACAAGTATTCGGAGGATTACAGTTCGCTTTTCAGAGGCACATATATAGCTGATACCGCTTACACGGTCAGCGGAGAGGGAGTTTGTTCATTCGATATAGACAGCGGAAAAAGCCTTAACAGCTTCAAATTCAATTAAAAGGAGAAAGAAAAATGAAATCACGAATTATTGCAATGCTTATGCTCATAGCGGCGGCG
>USMJ01000221.1 GCA_900555805.1 uncultured Oscillospiraceae bacterium
CTTTCGGTCTCGTTCACCTTCGGCATTATGGCCTCCGCCGGAAAGCTGCCGGTTGTGATTGCCGTGCTGATCTCTATGACCAACCTCACCTCGGCCGGACAGACGGCCGGCGTGCTGATTTACGCCGCCGGCGGCTCTCTGTGGCGGCGCAGCCATAGGCGTGAGCCTATGGCGAAGGCGGCACTTAGAGAGACGCCGTAGAAGTGATTTGGAGGAGAAAATCGGTTGGGCCTGTGTAAAATATTCTGCTCATTGCCTGCGGCGGCCGCCATGCTTCAGTGTTCGACCCGACAGCGAAAAATTCAGCCGACAGCAGTGCGAAGCCGCTCGGGCACCCCGACGCCTGACGGCGCCGGGGTACGCTCGCGGCTCCGTTCAGCGCCTGCGGCCGAACGCAAAATCCTTGCAAACCGTAAGTCTGTGCAGCGGAGCGATTGCTCGGGCATCCCCAACGCTTCGCGTCGGGGATACCGCTCACAACCGCTTGCGCGGCGGCACTCGCTTCGCTACCGCGCCGCCGCGCTCTAACCTCCGAACCGCGCATATAAATTCAAATCAAAAACGGCGGCACCGAACGGTGCCGCCGAATATCTATACAATAAGTTATCAGCCGTTGAGCATAGCGAAGTTCTTCTTGTTCGAAGAATATATCTGCTTATAGACCTCGTATCCCTTGTCGTATACAGCCTTGTTTTCTTTGTTCGGCTTGTATACCTTGTCGACCTTGACCAGCTTTTCGGCTTCGTCAACATCCTTGATAACGCCGAGACCTGCCGCGACAACGACTGCCGCTCCGACAGCGCCGACATTCTGCGGGGAGGGTACGGTCTCAACCGTTTTGCCCGTGCAGTCGGCGAGAATCTGACAGGTGGCTTCGCCGAGCGCGCCGCCGCCGACAAATCTGACGACATCGGAGGTCTTGACCTTTTTATCTTGAGCTTCGATGAACCATCTCATGTGATAGCATACGCCTTCGACAACAGCTCTGATGAGGTCGCTCTTGCCTGTTTCGAGGTTCATGTTGAAGAATGTCGCTCTGGCATTCGGATCTTCGAATGGGCAGCGGTTTCCGTGGAACCACGGGGTGAAGATAACGCCGTTCGAGCCTGCCGGAACCTGCTTGATGACATCCTGAAGATAGGTGTAAAGCGAGGTGTAAACGCTTTCCGGATCTTCGGCTACATGATGCTTCTCAAGATAAATGCCGATCTCGTCGAGAGCGAGGTGATCCTTGACCCACTCGACGCACTTTCCTGCCGTTTCAAGCTCGGCGAAATAGTTCGAACTTGTCGAGGAAGCGCCGACGATAGCGGCGATCATGGCTGAAGTGTCGACCATTATTTTTGCCGGTACAACGGTTGATACCCAACCTGAAGTTCCCATGTAGACATGAGTTTTGCCCATTGCCGAAGCGCCTGCGCCGACGCCTATGAGGGAAGCGTCACCGCCGCCGCCGAATACGGGCGTTCCTGCCTTGAGGCCGAGTTCGCCTGCGGCTTTTTCAGTCAGTCCGCCGACAACGTCCGTTGATTTAATTATCTCGGGCATATGGTTTATATCAATACCGCACATTTTGCACATTTTCGGGCTCCACGCCTGCTTCTTCACGTCGTAGAGAAGAGTGCCGAAAGCCGAATCCTGCGTCATAACGAACTTGTCCGTCATGCGGCAGATGAGAGCTTCTTTAACGTCGAACCACTTGTATACTTTCTTGAAGTTCTCGGGTTCGTTATTCTTGACCCAGTTATATTTCCAGATGGGATCCTTGACGGACGAAGAAACAGCGCCCGTGATAAGAATTGACGGAATAAGCTTCATAACGTTCGCTCCGGCTATCTGTAAGCCGTAAGCCATGCCCTCTTTAAGCTCTTTTCTTGCTCTCTGATCCATATAGCTCATGGCTCTTCTGACGTGGCGGCCGTTCTTGTCGACAAGAACAAGGCCCTGCATCTGAGAGCAGAATGAGATACCGTCTATCTGAGAGGGATCGACATTATTTTTCTCCATGACCTCTTTGGTCGTTTTACACATTGCGTCCCACCATTCGTAGGGATCCTGCTCTGCGCCGCCGTCGGGCATGACATAGAGCTTATAGCCCGCCATAGCGCCGTCGATGAGACGAACCTCGTCGTCTATCTCAAAAAGGCAGGTCTTGACGCCCGTCGTTCCGATGTCGTAAGTGATTGCATGCTTCATATTCCTTTTCATCCTTTCGGTAAAGCCGTGCGAAACGGCGCACGGACTTGAGTTTATTATTCCTTAGGCTCGAGAGCCGCTTTGACGAATTTCAAAAAGCTTTCTATCGCGACCTCGTCGTTGTCGAAAACGTTGTTTCCGGCGAAGGTTCTGAATCTTTCGCTGTAGTAGTCGCAGGTGTAGGTGAACTGGATGACCATAATAAGGTTATCGAGAAGAAACGCCGCCATTTTAGGGTCGATGTCCTTTCTTATCTCGCCGTTCTTCTGACCTATCACTATCGTGTTGATGTACACCTCGGATGAGATCGACTCGAGCTTTCTCGATATGGTATGAACGAGTTCTGCGTTGCTCTCTGCCGTGATCTCATAATAAAGCTTGATGAGATCGGATTGTTTTCTCGAATATTCGACCGCTGTTCTGATGAGTTTTTCGAGCTTGACCATGACGTCTTCGTTGCTTGAAGAAATCTCGCTCAGGACAGTTTCAAGGGCGGTGATTCCGTTATTGACGGTCGTCAGGAACAGATCGCTCTTGCTGTCAAAATATTTATAAAGCGAGCCGACGCTCACCCCCGACCGCTTGGCTATCGTATTGATGTTAGCGCTCTCGTACCCCTTAGTGGCGAATTCGTTGAGAGCGACGGCGAGGATCTTGTCTTTCTTTTCGCTCGATATATTGTCAAAAGTCGGTTTGTGAAATACTTTTCTTTCTTCCATTTTTCCCCCGTGAGCCTGACATGTGATTTAGTTTATAATGAGTCAAACTATATTTTAACATCTTATGAGCCGAATTTCAATAGCGATGCATATAAAATATGTGTAAAAATGTAGAGTTACAATAGATGTGAGACTGAAATTG
>USMJ01000222.1 GCA_900555805.1 uncultured Oscillospiraceae bacterium
GCCTGCGGCTTGCGGCACCGCGGTTCGGCAAGCGAACCGCGGGTTTTGCCTTATCCGATAAAATTCATATTAACATCAAAATTCAAAACGCGTGTGCAAAGCCGAAATCACACTCGCATTTCGGCGCGTACATAAAATCAATCTTTCGATTTATAGTAAAGCATGCAGTGGCAGAATCCCTCGAAATTCGGATCTTTTATCTGATCGCGAAATTCTTTGCACATACATTTGTAGTCCTCTGTGCGTTCGCTTCGGCATGGGCAGTAGCCGCCCGTTTTTTTCAGTCCCTCTTTGACAAGCTCGACTATTTCCTTGTTCGGATTAAATGTGACTTTCATTTTATCGCTCCTTTCGGATTTTAATCCATGATTATATTATATCATTTTTTGTCTGTTTTCAACATCAATACGAAAAATCGGCTCTGCGATATCGTCACCACAGAGCCGAAAGCGTTATATTGCTTTTATGTTGAATGAATATTCGAATTTTTCACCTGCGTGCATCTTATACTTGTCTCTGAGACTTGCGCTGCCGGGCTGATCACCGCCGACGCCTCTCTGCATAAGGTCGATGCATACGGTGGTCATGTCGCGGTGGAGAAGCGTATGAATATGAGTCGCCTTGTCAAGGTCGTTCACCGTGTAGTGATAGCAGGCGAAGCAGAACGGCGTTTTTCCGTTCATGGTGAATTCAAGTCCCCTGCCGTCTTTGTCGGTGATCGTCATGTTTCTGACGTCGGTTCTCTGTCCGTTCTCCTGCGGACGCATATAGTGATGCTCAAGGTCGGAAACGCTCTTTTCGTATATGCCGATCTTTCCGCCGGTCTTTCTGTCGAGATATGTTTCCTGCTCGCCTCTGCCGTACCACTTAACATGATCGTAACGTCTGGGCATGACAAAGCTTAAGCCGAATCTGAGCATTTCAGCCATGGATACGCCCTGCTGCGAAACATCTATGCTGCCGTCGGAATAGACCGTATAGCAGGTTTTCATTTCTTTCATTCCGAGAGCGGAAACGATAGTTTCTATGCAGACTTTGTGCATATACTGGCTGACGGTGAATTTCTTCGTTCTCGCCGTCTCGGTCGACTTCTTCCACATATAGAGCGGACTTATGGGAATAAGCGGTGGAACGAAGTTGAGATAGTCAATGTCGTTATCAGTCAGCGCTCTGTAAAAATTCGGCTTAAAGCTGTCGGTGAGATACTCTCTGCCGTCTTTTATCATTGACATAAGCTGACCTTTTCTGAAAGTATAGCGGAAGTTATCGCCCTTGACAACTGTATAAACATTGTCTCCGCCGATGTTTATTTCGCCATCGGGTGCTTTTGCCTCTTTGAAAGCGGCTTCCTTTATGACGAACTGATCCCATGCCTGCTCATAGCCTTTATCGGCGAAGCGGCATTTTTCGCGTCTGATAAACGAGAATGTGATTATGATCTCTTTGTCAGTGTTCCCGTCAAAGTCATATTTAACCTTGAAGTCGTTTGAAGAAAGCGGCTTGACATGAGCGTAGCTGTTTTTGTTGACCTTGCCCTTTTTGATTTCTTCGCCGTCGGCTGTGATTGTGTAAACCAGATCGAAGTCCGAAAGATCGGAGAATAACTGTTTATTCTTAACGGTGAACTCGCCCTTCTGCACGTCTCTTGCGACGACCTGCATTTCGGCGTAGAGTTTTTTAACTTCGTAGATAGACGGGTGTACCTTTCTGTCGGCGGCTATGATTCCGTTGGCGTTGAAATATGTGTTGCTGCCGACGATGGCGCAGGTGTTATACGGCGGCTTATACCAGTTTTCTTTCTCGTTATAGTCCGTTCCGTAAAGCCACATATCTCCGCCGTCGGGAGTCTTCTTATGTATCGCCTGATCGACGAAATCCCATATATATCCGCCGCAGAGGTTATCATATTTTTCGAAAGCTTCGATATAGTCAATGAAGTTTCCGAGACTGTTTTCCATAGCGTGAGCGTATTCGCAGAAAATGACGGGCTTGGTATACGCTTCCTCGTCGATCGGCTTGTTGTCGGCGGCGAGAGAGTTCGCTATATTGTCAAACGCGGATATCTCTATAGCTTCTCTGTTTCCGAGCTTTTCGACAACATCTTCCGACGGATACATACGGCTGATGACGTCGCTCTTCGTGAAGTCAAAGTCGCCCTCATAATGGAACTGCCTCGTACCGTCAAGCTTTATCGCCGCTTCTTTCATTCTGATGAAGTTGTCGCCGTCGCCCGACTCGTTTCCGAGACTCCACATGAATACGCACGGGTGGTTTCTGTCGCGCAAAACCATTCTTTCCATTCTGTCAACGACAGCTTGAGTCCACATGGGATTGTCTCCCGGGACGCCCTTTCTTCTGACGCCGTGGGTCTCGAGATCGCATTCATCCATGACCCAGAAGCCGTATTCGTCGCAAAGCTCATAGAGCGTCGGATCGTTGGGATAATGGCTCGTTCTGATCGAGTTTATGTTATGGCGCTTCATTATGTCGAGATCCTGAACATATCTCTCATAGGGTACAGCCCAGCCGTGATCGGGATCATAATCGTGGCGGTTGACGCCTCTTATCATCAGCGGCATTCCGTTGACAAGTATTTTTTCGCCGACGATCTCGACCTGCCTGAAGCCTATGCGGATGGCCTTATAGGTCGACTTTCTGCCCTGCGCTATACGAACGAGCAATGTATAGAGATTCGGCTTTTCGCTCGACCAAAGTTCAGGCTCTTTTATGAATTTTTCGATATTTATTCTGTTTTCGCCGGGTACACAGTCAATATCTTCTGCTCCGACCTTTGTCGTCTTGCCGTCTCTTATGAGCGAGACTTCGGCTTTTATTTTTTCGGTCTCTTTCGTATAGTTTTTGATAAGAAGTTCAACCGAAAGCTCAGCGTCCTTATAATCGTTGACAAGCGTTGTGACGGCGTGGATATCGCGAAGCGCCGTCTTCGGCTCACTGTAGATGCATACCTCGCGGTAGATTCCGCACATGAACCACATGTCCTGATCTTCAAGATACGTTCCGTCC
>USMJ01000223.1 GCA_900555805.1 uncultured Oscillospiraceae bacterium
GATGTTCGAAAGCCCGAAAGAGATCAACACGGACGATGTGATGACATTCAAAGTACCCGTACGCTACGATTCGCGGCAGGTCGCAAGCCACATAATCGGCTATCTCGACGGCGAAGGAAACGGCGTTTCAGGAATCGAAAAAGCGTATGACGACCTGTTAAAGCAGGCAAGCGGCGAAGTCTCCGTCACGTTCTCTTCCGACGCCAACGGCAGAATACTCAACGGAAAAACACCGACGGTCAACGACAAAAATTTCAATTCGAAGCAAGGCGTTGTTCTGACGATCGACAAGGACATTCAAACGGTCGCCGAAAACGCCATGAAAAAGATAAAAAGCGGAGCCTGCGCCATAGTCGACTGCAACACCGGAGCGATCTCGGCGGCGGTCAGCAGACCCGACTACGACAGGGAAAACATGGGCGGCTCGCTTAAGGATAAGAACTCCCCTCTTGTGAACAAGGCGTTCTGCGCCTACAGCGTCGGTTCGGTTTTTAAGCCGATACTTGCCGCCTGCGCTTTGGAAAGTCGGACGGATATCTCATTCAAACACGACTGCAAAGGCAAGATCGACATACACGGTACGGCGTACGGATGTATAAACAAGGCGGCTCACGGCGAAGTCGATTTCAAGAAGGCGCTTCAGGTCTCCTGCAACACATATTTCATCGAGCTGACACAGAAGATGAAAGTTGAAAAAATTCACGAATTCTGTTCCGATTTAGGCTTCGGCTCGGGCGCGTCACTCGCCGAGGGAATGTATTCGCAGGACGGGTTTTTGCCCGACGAAAGCGAACTAGAAAACTCGGGCAAGCTCGCCAACTTCTCCTTCGGTCAGGGCGAGCTGACGGCGACGCCCGTTCAGCTTGCGAGCGCATACGCCGCGATAGCCAACGGCGGAAAGTATAAATACCCGTATCTTGTGGACGGGACGGTCGACGCCGACGGAGTTCTCACAGAGACGGACAAAAAGCCCGACAGCACGGTCATGAGCAAGGAAACGAGCGACAGGATGAAGAGGCTTCTCGAATCGGTCGTCACCGAGGGCAACGCCTACTACGGCGAAGCAAACCTTTGCTCTGTCGCGGGAAAAACAGGAACGGCGCAAAGCGGCATTCGCAAAGAGGGTGGCGACGAGGTTCTCAGAACGTGGTTCGTCGGATTTTTCCCCGTAAGCGACCCGATGTATGCGGTGGCGGTGCTTTGCGAAGACGGAATAAGCGGCGGCAAGGACTGCGGTCCCGTGTTCGGCGAGATAGCGGACGGGGTCATGCAGATCATGATAGACAGGTCAAACTGAAAAATACGCACGGAAGTCCGTGCGTACTTTTTATATACTATATTATACTTGCGCCGTTTCTTCGGCGAACGTCCGTCTGAGTGCGTTCACCCTGCGGTTCATACATTCTTTCATGACGCCGCTTTTTCCTGCGATGTCATATCCGTGCGGGGTACGCTCGGTTTGATATAACTCCACGCTTGCGCCCGCCGTTTTTAGTCTTTCGGCGTAGGCGACGCCCTCGTCATGCAGGCAGTCGAATTCCGCCGTCTCGATATATGTTTCGGGGATATGTTCCGGCAATTTCATTTGCATAGGCGAAGCTTCGTTCACGCTTGCGCTGCCGAGATACATTTTCCACATGGCTTTGTTGTTCACCGAGTTCCAAAGCGGCGTGTCGGTGAACTTCGCCATTGAGTCAGTCTGACACTCGGCGTCGATGACCGGGTAAAGCAGCATTTGCAGTACGGGCGGCTTCAAGTCCTCTTTCTCGGCGTCGTGAACGGCGCAAACAGCTAAAACTCCGCCTGCGCTGTCGCCGACGACAGCCGTTTTGCTTTCGGGGAACCGACCGCATACATAGCGATAAGTCTTTATAGCGTCCTCTCTCGCTTCGGGGTACACATGGCTCGGCAATAAACGGTAGTCGGGGCAAACAACACGGCAGTTCACTTCTTTAGCGAGCTTTTCGGCGAGCGATTTATGATGCGGAGCGGCGCCGAAGCCGAAACCTCCGCCGTGGTAAAAGACGACGCACGGAGCGTTATCGGGAAGTCCGCCCGGCGAATAAATGTCTATCGGACATCCGCCGACTTTCACCCGTTCGGTCACAATACCCTTTGTGGGGACGAATTTGAGCATCAGCTTCATCGGAGCATGGCTCGCCGCAATAAGCGGCGGTACAAACGGAATGCTCATACAGAATTTTCTTATTTGAGGGTCGATATCATATTTCACTCGGCTCACTCCAATTATATAACATAGTCGTTATCATATTTTTCTCTCTGTTTGTCAAGAATATCCTGAAGGGTTATCGAGTCGAGATATTCGCTTATGACTTTCGACAGACCCTGCCATATCATCAGGGTCGGACATTCGCCGCTTCTCGGGCACTCGACGGGATCCTGTTCTCCGCAGGCGACGGGAGAGAGACTTCCCTCTGTCAGGCGGAGAATATCTCCGACGGTATATTTGTCTGGCGATTTGGCGAGCATATAGCCGCCCTGGTATCCCCTGTTGGTTTTGAGGATATCCGATCTGTTGAGTATCGGGACTATCTGTTCGAGATATTTCTTCGAAACGCCCTGTCTTTCGGCGATATCTTTCAAAGCTATATAGCCGTCATCCTTATGTTCGGCGAGGTCGACTAGCATACGCAGAGCGTAGCGGCCTTTGGTTGAGATTTTCATTTTTCATATACTCCCTTTCGGCTTCTGACTTATATCAGCCGATTTGTTTTGTTTCTACTATATTAACATATGTTTCATAGGTTTTCAAGCATTTGTTGTTGGGATTTTGGCGGCTAGGTATATAGTCGGCGAGTAAGGCAAAACCGGCTGTTTGGCTTGCCAAACAGATGAGCCGCAAGGTGTCAGCCTTGCGGCGGTTTTCGGGACGAAAACCGTTTTGCCGTCCCGAAGTCAGATGAGGGTCGGGCTTTCTGCACTGACATGCAGGGACTTTCTGAGGGAGAGTTATTTAATTGGTTCGGGATGAATGCGGATGGGG
>USMJ01000224.1 GCA_900555805.1 uncultured Oscillospiraceae bacterium
GGCAAGGCTGACGCCTTGCAATGACGATAAGCCGAAAAATGCCGAAATTATGCCGTTTCGGGCGTGTTCGGATTCGCATTCAATGCTTAAAATTTCAAGGTACGAGGTGGTTGGCATCAAAAGGTTAGTTTTAATATCGGCGGCGGTTTTTCTTCTGCTTTCGCTCGTCGGCTGCGTCAGCCCGACCGTGACTGATGTCGATTCGTTTATAGCGGCTTTCAACAGTTTATCCGAAACGCAGATAAGTAAGTCCGATTTCTGCGGCTTTTCGGAGGACGGAAAAATAAGCCACTGCTTTATGATCGGCGACACGCTGGTTTCGCTCAATTCCGACGAAAAAACTATGAAGATATTCTCGGCGGACGCGGTGACCGAAAAGCAGCCCGACGAAGAATACAAAAACGCCGTAAGGCTTATGCTTTCAAGTCTCACGACGCTTTCAGACGAGGATGTTCGGGACGCCGTATCAAAACTCGTCTCGACAAGCGGCGGATTTTACAGAACCGCAACACAGACTCATGATTATTACCTGAGCTTTGTTTCGGTTGACGCCGGCAGTAAGTTCACGGTGAAATTCAACGAACTTGTTCCGACCGAGACAACGAAAATTCCCGTCACGCGGCAGGAATATACGGATTATTCTACAATACCCGAATTCACGGGATGATTATTCGTACAAAGCGGCTATGCGCTCGGCTTTAGATTTCATCTTATCGCGAAGCGACTGCGGCTCGATGATCTCAATATTGTCTTCGAACTGCATCATCCATGATATAAGGCCGTCGCTTATCGCTGCTTTTGTTCTGACGAAGAACATATTTTCATCGGAGAAGTCCTCTATTAAACGGGCGTCGTCGCCGAAACGGTCGATTATCTGTTCGAGGATATCCATTTTGCAGTGAAGCTTTATATCTTCCGTTTCCCCCGAGAACATATTGAAAATTCGTTTTGAATAGTCCGCTACATCGAAAAAGTCGGTGTACTCACAGACATCGGAAAACGGTCTCGCCGATGAATTTTCAAGTTTTTTGACATTTCTCATGCGGTCTATTCTAAGATGCATCAGATTGTCGTATTTCGGGTTGTTCGCCACGAGATAATAGTGATCCGCCGACCATATCATCGCGTAGGGGTTCAGGGTGAGATGTTTTTCGTCGCAGGCGGAATTTTTGAGTTTGGAGACGGTTCGGCATTTCGCGTAGTCGCACTCAAGCTGTAAGCCGAGATCTATGGCTTTGCCGATTTCGTCGATGCTGTAATATATGGTCTCGTTGTCGCTTTTGACCCTGTTGTCGATATATACTCTGTCCGACAGCTTTTTCATCTGACCCTCGCTGCAAAGGGAGGATATGTTCCTGATGAGCTTTTTGCTTTTCGCCGCCGTGATGAAACTCGCCGACTGAACGGCGTCTATCAGAAGACGTATTTCGACTTCTTCAAACTGTCTTGACGCTATGAACCAACCGCCGCCGTTAAGCTTCGTTTTGACTATGTCCAAGCCGAAGTCGGTCAGCGTTTCTATGTCGCTGTAAACCGCTTTTCTTTCGCATCCGATCTCGTTTCGCCCGAGCATATTTATTATGTCCGAAGCTGAAACGGGATTTTCTTCGTCGGAGTATTTTAAAAGGTACTCAGCCGTCCGCAACAGTCTCATTTTTCCGTTTGACTGCATAGCTCTCTTCCCCCTTTTATATGCCGTCAGTTGACGACATTTACAGGCTCGCCCTCTGTGAATGCCGCGAGGTTTTCTTTGAAGATATTCATAAGTCTCGTTCTCGCTTCTATGTTAGCCCACGCTATATGCGGCGTAATGAAGCAGTTTTTGCATTTAAGCAGCGGATTGTCGGCTTTCGGCGGCTCGCTTGAAAGAACGTCGGCGCCGAAACCTGCTATTTCGCCGTTGTCGAGAGCCTTGGCTAGAGCGTCTTCGTCGACGACCGCTCCCCTCGCGGTATTGATGATATACGCGCTCTTTTTGCACTTTGACAGGAATTCTGAATTGACGAGCTTTTCTGTTTCCGCCGTCAGCGGACAGTGAAGCGAAATGACGTCGCTTTCGCGGTTGAGTTCGTCGAGAGAAACGAATTCGACCTTACCGAAGCCGTGATATTCCTTAATTCTCGGCGCGTAGACCATGACTTTCATTTTGAATGCGTTGGCTATCTGAGCGACCGCCTGACCGATCCTTCCGAAGCCGATAATTCCCATGGTTTTTCCCGAAAGCTCCGTCAGATATGTCTTCTGATAACAGAAATGCGGACAGGCGACCCATTCGCCGTCTTTGACGCTTTTATTGTGCACGCTGACCTGCTGCGTCATTTCAAGCAGGAGAGAAAAGACGAGCTGAGCTACGCCGTCGGTGCTGTAAGCAGGGATATTGCAGACGATGATATCGTTCTCCCTCGCCGCCTCGCAGTCTATGACATTGTACCCTGTGGCTATGACCTGGATATATTTGAGCTTCGGAAGCGCTCTCATTATGTCGCCCGTTATAACGCACTTATTCGTGACAAGCACATCGGCGTCATGCGC
This sequence comes from uncultured Oscillospiraceae bacterium, assembly GCA_900555805.1. Lineage (GTDB taxonomy): Bacteria > Bacillota > Clostridia > Oscillospirales > Acutalibacteraceae > UBA6857. Next base: position 2,533 of record USMJ01000224.1, read on the forward strand.
TCTTTCGATTATTTTGTCGGGCGGCGTCAGGTCGTAGCATTCGAGCGAATAGCCCATGTCCTTTATCCAGTCCCAGCTGAGATCGCCGGGGTTTTCACAGTATCCGTCAAGTATAACAACTTTCATAAAATCATCCTCCGATTATCGCTTTATGATATTATTGTAACATATATTTTCAGAAAAGTACAGTCATTGATTTTCGCGCAGTATATTTCCTATAAACCATGGCGCGGAACCGCTCGGTAACGGGCAGTAAACCAAAATTTCGCACAGACCGAAACGGCTCCGCCCGTGCGAAGCATGGGCGGAGCGTACCTTATATTATCAGTATGTAAGCTTTGAGTTTATGTCTTTGAGCATATCTTCATCGAGTTTGACGACCTCGCGGTCATAGGTGAGCATTCCGTTGAGCTCAAACTCAACGTCGCTGACCTGGGTGTAGACCGTGGCGCAAAGTCCCTTCTTGATG
>USMJ01000225.1 GCA_900555805.1 uncultured Oscillospiraceae bacterium
ATAATGCCAAATATGCTCTTGACGACTCGCCGATCGACAGCGAATGCGACTGCCCGACCTGCCGGAATTTCTCGAGAGCCTACGTCAAGCACCTGCTTAAAAGCAAAGAAATGCTCGGTATGCGTCTTGCGGTTCTTCACAATCTTCACTTCTATAACACGCTTATGGAGCGCATCAGAGAGGCGATAGACGAGGACAGATTCGACGAGTTCAGGAACAAATATGTCGATTTGCTCGACACAAGAATATAATACGGCGACTAAAATCAGACAAAACGGCGAAATTTTCGATATATTTAATGAATTATTCATATATAAATCGGATTTTCACTTGAATATCATGTCGCTTTTCTGTATAATATTTTCATTATGTTTATTTATCGGAGGGTAATCTAATGTTTTTTAATTTCTTGGAAACTACCGCAGCCACAGCCGGTAAGGGCGGCAACATGACCATGATCATCATGCTCGTCGTTATGTTCGGCGCAATGTATTTCCTCATGCTCAGACCTCAGAAGAAGCGTCAGAAGGAAGAGCAGGAGATGAGAGACAACGTTCAGATCGGCGACGAGGTTGTAACGATCGGCGGTATCTGCGGCAGAGTTATAACCGTCAAGGATGACGACACCATCGTTGTTGAGACAGGCGCAGACAGAGCCAAGGTTAAATTTAAGAAGTGGGCTATTCAGCAGAATGTCACAGCAAATGAAAAACTTGCGGCTGAGAGAGCTGCAGCCAAGGAAGCCGCCGAAAAGGCAAAGGCTGAGAAAAAGGCTCAGAAGTCAAAGAAAGACTGATAAACGAAAAGTCAAATATGATCCATCGGTTTTAATCGGTGGGTCTTTTTGCGTTAAATATATATTTTGTACGCGGGCAGAATTAGCGGTTAAGGAAAAACTCTCAACGCGTACCGGGCGGACAAGATATATTCTCGGAAATCAAAAAATAATTATTTATTAATAAACAGTTGACCTGATTGAAAAAATACTATAAAATATAATTTGAATTTTTGCGGTTCTGTTAAGCCGTTGTGAGGTGACTCGATGAAGGGCAACAGGGATGCAGTGCGTTTCAAGGCGCTGAACATAGCCTCTGCGGTCTGCTTTTTGATAGCGATCCTGCTCGTTATAACGCTTCAGCTTCTGAAGATAGACAGCGTTTCCCAGTGGTATTCGAAATACACCGGAACGCTGATAAGATTTGAACAAAATATAGAAAACATGGATAACCGCTGGCTCGCCGTGCTTGTCATCGAGCTGAATTTTATCATCAAGGCGATCATTCCGTGGCTCCCGATATCGTTTCTTTGCGTTATCTCGGGCGTTATGTTCAAATGGTATATAGCGATAGCGATTAACTTAGTCGGACTTGCGATGCTTTTCACAATTAAATATTATTGGGGCAAGAAGTTCGGCGGCGGAAACGTCCATAAGTTTATTACAAAGTACGAGAAAGTCTATGACATAATCCAAAATGATAAGGTCGGAAGACCGCTTGTGCTTTTCGGAGCGAGACTTATCCCATGCATTCCGATAAACACAATAAGCCAGATATACGGCGCAGTCAATTATGAATACTGGAAATATATACTGATTTCGCTTGCGGGATTTTCCTATAAGCTGTTTTCATACACGGTCATAGGCCGAAATGTCTACGATCCGCTGTCGGCGAAATTCATACTTCCGTTCATACCGCTGTTCCTGATCTCGAGCGTCGCTCTGCTTGTTTTAAACGGAGCGATAACCGTCACGGTGACGGCAAGACGAAGAATAAAGCTTTCGAAAGCTAAAAAATAGATGTGAGGAAACTATCATGAAATTATCATCAGCAAAAAAAGAAATAGAAAGCGGAGCTTTGCTCGATTCGTTCAAAAAGGCCTATGTGACCGACGAATTTGCCAAGGCTCAATATGAAAGGTACGCCAAGGTTCTCGACGATTTTGTGACCGTCTACGGCGGCGCCGACAGAGAGATGCATTTGTTTTCCGCTCCGGGCAGAAGCGAGATAGGCGGAAACCATACGGATCATAACCACGGCTGTGTTCTTGCGGCGGCGATAAGCCTTGACGCTATAGCGGCGGCGTCGCTCAACGACACAAACACCGTCAACATAAAGTCGGCGGGATATAAAATGGACAGCGTCAAATGTGACGATCTTGAAATAAACGACGCTGACGTCGGAAAGAGCCGCTCACTTGTCAGAGGAATTATGGCGAGATTCAAACAGCTCGGCTATAAGATAGGCGGCTTTGACGCGACAACATCTTCGCAGGTACTTTCTGGTTCGGGACTTTCGTCCTCGGCGGCGTTTGAAGTCCTTGTCGGAACAATGCTCAACCATCTTTTCAACGACGGAAAGATAAGCCCTGTTGAGATAGCTCAGATAGCTCAGTTCGCCGAGAATGTTCACTTCAAAAAGCCCTGCGGACTTCTTGATCAGATGGCTTGCTCTGTCGGCGGCTTTGTCGAGATCGACTTCAAGGATCCCGCAACGCCGATAATCAAGAAGGTAGATTTTGACTTTTCAAACTGCGGCCATTCGCTTGTTATAGTCGATTCAAAGGGCGATCACTCCGAGCTCACGGATGAATATGCTGCTGTCAGAAGCGAAATGGAGGCGGCCGCGGCAGTCTTCGGCAAGAAGGTTCTCCGCGACGTCGACGAGAACGAGTTTATCAAAAATATACCGCTTGTTCGCGAAAAGACGAACGACAGAGCCGTTCTCAGAGCTTTACACTTCTTCGCCGACAGCAACCGCGTCGAAAAGGAAGTCAACGCTCTTAAAGCTAACGATTTCGAACTTTTCAAAAAACTTATCATAGAGAGCGGAGATTCGTCATACAAATACAATCAGAACGTTTTCGCGCCCAAGCTCACCGCCACTCAGCCCGTTTCGGTTGCTCTTTGCTTAAGCGAGAGAATTCTTAAGGGCAGGGGAGCGTGGAGAGTTCACGGCGGCGGATTCGCCGGAACGATTCAGGCGTTC
>USMJ01000226.1 GCA_900555805.1 uncultured Oscillospiraceae bacterium
GAACAGGATATCGTTTTTTCTGCCCTTGCCCATATCAGTCACCTACGGACTTGACGAACTTATATCCGACGCCCCAGACGGTCTTGATATACTCGTTGTTGCGGTCTATCTTGTCTCTTATACTCTTGATATTGACGGCAACGGTGCCTATATCGCCGTACTCGGTGTCCCATACGCTCGAGAAGATCTGTTCTCTTGTCAGGACCTTGCCCGCGTTCTCCATGAGATACTGAAGAAGCTGGAACTCTCTTGTCGAGAACGGGATATGCTCCCCTGCCTTGATAACTTCGAAGCTGTCGGTTCTTATCTCTATTTCACCGATCTTGATGACCTCGTTATCCTTGGACTCGTTTCTGTCTTCTCTTCGCAGATGCGCCTTTACCCTTGCGACCAGTTCGTCGACAACAAACGGCTTGGCGATGTAATCATCCGCGCCCATCTCAAGTCCGAGTACCTTATCAACGGTCTTGCTCTTTGCGCTGACGATGATAATCGGGCAGGGAACGTCGTCTCTGATGCGGCGGCAGATCTCAAGGCCGCTCATCTCGGGCATCATGACATCGAGAATGATGAGGGCGATTTCGGCTTTGCTTGTGTTTATGTAGTCGAGAGCTTCTCTCGCGCTGTTTTTGACGACCGTTTCAAATCCGTCGTCTTCGAGCGCATCGGCCACAAGGCCGGAAATATCGGTATCGTCGTCAATTATGAGTATTTTTTTCATACCTGTTCCTCCATATATGATAATTCATGTTAATTCTACTACATTTTCAGAGAATTTTAAAGAGGAATTCGGGAATTTTATTTTAATTAAGAAGTGGGGAGAAAAATACAGCCGGCAATCGCCGACTGCATTTTGTATGCTTCTCAATTACCTTTCATCTCCACCCTAACATTCGCCGTGAAGAGTTCGCCGTTTTTGCCAAGGTCGATCGTACCGTTATATTTTTTAATCGCTCGCTCGACGTTTTTCAGGCCGATTCCGTGGTTCAATTTGTCCTTTTTGGTTGTTCTGAATTTCGGATTCGCGCCGTTGACGGTGGGGTTTGAGACGCTCAATATCAAAAATCCGTTCGCTTCGCCGGATTCTATCTCGATCTTTTTTCTGCCCGCGACTTTTTCGCACGCCTCGATCGCGTTATCGATCAGGTTCGACAGGATGGTGCAAAGATCCTCGCTGCTTATCCCTTCGGACGGCACCCGGCCGCTGAACGAGATTTGAGTGTCGAATTTGGCGGCTGACACCGCCTTGCTGTTGAGGATCGCGTCCGAGACGAAATTTCCGGTTTTTATCTTGTTTAAAACTCCGTTGATTCCGCCGTTTATTGTGTTTAGGTACTCCCGGGCTTCTGCTGTTTTTCCGCTTTCAAGATAGGCGTTGACAACTATCATGTGGTTTCGGTAGTCATGTCTGAACCGCCTGAGTTCTTCGTCGCCGAGTATCGTCTTTTCGCCGAATTCCTTTTGCATTTCCATCTGCTTAATTATGTCCGTCTGCTGATGCGCCATGTAGTATATCTTGAAAACCAGATACAGCGCGCAAAGTATTACCGCGGCGGACGAAACGATGTAAAGCGCATTATACCATCCGACGGAAGCTCCGAATTCTTTGTAGTAGCAGGTCAGGTCAAACAGCATTATGACGGCATATATCCATTTCGGTATCTCCGCGAAAACTTCGGGAAGGAAGTTAAATTTCAGATTTTTCGCGGTCGAATGGATGAACGCCGCCGAGCCGAAATAGAGTATGATATTGAATACGCACTCTTTGTATAGCTCGTCGCCTATATACGGCGACACAAGAGAATAGAGCATATCGACGGTGAACGCCAGAAACAGCACTGACCATATGCTTTTCCTCAGCCTTTTGTTGTCTGTAAAAACCTGAAGCGAAACTATGTAGACGATATTTGAAACGAGATCGAGAACCGCCCTGCTCTCCGCTATTCTCGGCGAAAGAAAGAATACGCCGAAAAAGGCGTTGAATATTATCAGCGCCGATATTGTCGGCAAGCCGACTTTCTTTTTTAAGCTGACTTCATTAAGGAACAGATAGCGGAATATGACCAGAATGGCGCACACGGCCGCAATATCTTTTATAACATATAAAACCGCCGTGACCGCGCTCATCATAAATGTGACCTCACTTTGTAAAGTTCTTGAGATAGCTCGTGTACCTCGAATTAAAATCCGAGATGTTTCTCCGGCTTATCTCAGCATTTTCCCCGTTACGAAATATTATTAAGTTCTTTTCAACGCTTTTTATGTATTTCATGTTGACTATAAACCGCCTGTGGGTTCTGTAGAAATTGTTCGGCATCTGATTGATTATTTCTTCATAATAAGATATCGACTTCGTCGATTTGTAGTAGCAGTTATCAATGAGGCGGACTATCGAATATTTTCCGTCCGATTCGATATAGACAATGTCGTCGAGCTTGACGATGTTGTCTTTTCTTGCGATGGGGACGTTTATGTATCTGTCCTTCTGCCTCGTCGCCAGGAAACTTTGCAGCGCTTTGATGATCGCGTCTTCTTCGTCCTCGGATTTCAGAATGTACCTGAACGCGTTGACCTCAAAGCTGTCATAAACATAGGCGTCATACGCCGTGACAAAAATTATCGCTGTGTCCATGCCGCGGCTTCTCATCTTCCTCGCAAGCTCAAGCCCGTTCATATCGTGAAACTCGCAGTCAAGAAAAATCAGGTCGTACCCCACGGTGGATTTGAGAAAATCTCCTCCGAACAGGAAAACATCAACGCTGTATTCAATGTCCTCGGTCTTCATGAATTCATCGACGCGTTTGGCTAATTTTTCGGCAACAGCCTTTTCATCTTCACAAATAGCAATTCTCATGTATAACTCTCCTACCTCTTTTTAGCTGAAAAATATCAGCTCGAATATATATATTGCTATTAAGTTATCATTCATGTTTGCATTTTTCAACAATAAAGAAGCGAACGGTTGCCAAAAAGGAACGAACGG
>USMJ01000227.1 GCA_900555805.1 uncultured Oscillospiraceae bacterium
CGAACTGTTCTATAAGCTTCTCGGCGTGTTCGCGGACACTGTTATGCTTGATAAATCCGAGATTCTGGAACGCTTTTTCATAATAGCGCTGTAAAACGAGGTTGTCTTCGAGCGTGAAGTCAAGAACAAGTCCGTGCTTGTGTCTGTCCTCGGGGATATGGCTCAAGCCTGTTTTGTTCTTGTTTCTTATGCTCATTTTTGTTATGTCCTTGCCGCAGAGCACAACTTTTCCGCCGCTTATCTTTTCGAGGCCGGTTATGCCCTGAACAAGCTCCGTCTGACCGTTGCCGTCGATACCTGCTATACAGACTATCTCGCCCGATCGTACATTAAAGCTGACATTGTTGACGGCGTTCTTTCCGTGATGCTTAGAGGGAACAACAAGATTATGTACTTCGAGAATGTTATCCTTCGGCTTCGCTTCATCCTTTTGGACCTCGAGCTGAACGGGTCTTCCGACCATCATCGTCGAAAGTTCTTCCTTTGTCGTGTCGCAGGTGTTGACCGTACCTATGCACTTACCCTTGCGAAGAACGGTTACTCTGTCCGAAACCGCCATGATCTCGTTGAGCTTATGCGTGATGAAGAGTATGGACTTGCCTTCTTTGGCGAAGTTCTTCATGATGACCATAAGTTCGTCGATCTCCTGCGGAGTGAGAACGGCTGTCGGCTCATCGAAAATAAGGATTTCGTTGTCTCTGTAGAGCATCTTGAGAATTTCAACTCTCTGCTGCATACCGACCGTGATATCCTCGATTTTAGCGTCGAGGTCGACATTAAGACCGTATTTTTCACTGAGCGCTTTGATCTTTTTCTTTGCTTCTTTTTTCTGCAGGAAGCCGAGCTTCGTGGTTTCTGCGCCGAGAATGATATTATCAAGCACCGTGAAAACGTCGATAAGCTTGAAATGCTGGTGTACCATTCCTATTCCGAGCGCCGTCGCCTCGTTCGGGTTTTTGATATCAACGACTTCGCCGTTTTTCTTGATAACGCCCTTTTCCGCCTGATAAAGACCGAAAAGAACGGACATAAGCGTTGATTTTCCTGCGCCGTTTTCGCCCAGCAAGGCATGGATTTCGCCTCGCCTGAGCTGAAGAGTGATGTCGTCGTTTGCGATAATGCCCGGGAACTCTTTGGTTATGTTGAGCATTTCGATTATGTATTCACTGTTCATGGCATAACTCACTTTCTGAAAATATGTCCGTCTCATATAACTTTGATAATAAAGTCACAATAAAACTATTATATTGTATAGCAAAGTTCAACAAAAATCAATATATACGGTCAATTTAGTATGTGAATTTTGTTGAAATTTATATGTACGCCCGAATCGGGCAATGATTTCGGCTTGCGCTCTCGGATTTATAGCCCGTGCGGGACAAAATTTGCCGAACGGTTGAAATAATATCCGATCTGATGTAAAATGAAAGAAACTAACAAATAAACTGACTAACAGCGCATTGCTGTAAAGCGGGTGAGAATATGAAGATCATACACAAAGTGACAAAAGATAAAGAGGGCACATACTATACAATTGATTTTGAAGTCCCGGAAAATGTTTCACGGTTTACGGTCGGGTACTCTTATCAAAGAGGAACAAAAGGCATATTCGGCGATCTTTTCCCGACGAACACGATTGATATAGGCATATCGACTGCAACGGCAGATTTTTAGGCTGGTCGGGCAGCGCGAAAAGCGAGATCAGCGTCGGCGAGTTCAGCTCCACCGAGGGCTACTTATCCGAGCCTATAGAACCGGGTTCGTGGAAGATCATAGTCGGCGCGTACCATGTGACACAAAAAGGCGTGGACGTCGAATATGACATCGACTTCGAATATAAGTCTGAGCGGCTGCTGTTCGGCGACCTGCATATCCACACAACCGCCTCGGACGGTCATTATTCGGCGCATGAAATAGCCAAGATCGCAAAAGACGCAGGACTTGACTTTATCGGGCTTGCGAACCACAACAACTTCAGCGAGAATCTGAACCTGCCGCATATCGACGGACTGACATTCATCCCGGCCGTCGAATGGACGCATTATAAGGGACATATGAACTTTTTCGGCGTGAAAGAGCCGTTTGAAAATTCGTTCATAGCCAACAGCGAGGACGATATGCGCTCGATAATCGAACACGCGCGCTCGCTCGGCGCAGTTGTATCGGTCAATCATCCGAAGTGCGGTCTTTGTCCGTATTTGTGGGAAAGCGAAGACTTTGATATGCTCGAAGTATGGAACGGACCGATGCGCCCGACGAATATAAGGGGACTCGGATACTGGACGGAGCTTTTGCGAAAGGGCAGGCGGATTCCGATAGTCGGCGGAAGCGATTATCACAAGCCGCTCTTACCTGTCAAGGTCGGCAATCCCGTCACAGGCGTCTACTCGCCGTCGATGAATGCGGAAGATATACTTTCATCGCTCAGAAAGGGACACGCTTTCGTCACAAGCGGAGTCGACGGAGTTCACATAACGATAAGAAACGGCGAAGCCTTCATGGGCGATACTGCAAAAATTGATTTCACCGAAGGGCTTGATATTGAAGCCGAAAATCTGAAAGGCGAAAGTCTTATCCTCGTGACGGACAAGGGCGAAAAAACCGTCGCAAAGCACAAATTCGGCGCGTACAAAACAAATATAACCTTAACAGACGAAAAGTTCGTCTATGTCAAGGCTGTGAAAACCGTTTTAGGGAAAGAAGCTTTCTGCGCCGTGACAAACCCGATATATTTTGAGTGAAGTTTTAGCCGTGACTTGTTTTGCAACACTTTGCTGTATAATGTTCGATAATTAACAATTCTATTGACACCGTAACCCCCGAATGTTAAAATCAATCGGAAATTTACAGCAAAGGAAAGACAATATGGAAAAAGTTAAAAAGTTTATACTCGGAAAGCCGTTCAGCATGTGCTTACTCATTGCGGGATTTACCTACGGTCTTATTCTTCCGTGGTGTTGGGGGAATGATCCCTT
>USMJ01000228.1 GCA_900555805.1 uncultured Oscillospiraceae bacterium
AGTCGCCTGCCAGCCGATAACCGACGTAATTTCGGCGACGGTCGGCGTGATATTGTACGTTTTGTGGAAAAAGAAGTTCCAAAAAACCGAAGAAGAACAAGAAATCATTGTGTAATGACATCGCTTTTCAAAGTTCCTTAAAAAACAAAACCCCCGATTTATCCGGGGATTTTTGTGTGGTTTTTTATGTGGTTTTTGCAAATCAATGCTCGAATTGGGAGTTATAAAGGTTGTAATAAAACCCGTGTTTTTCGATAAGTTCGTCGTGAGTGCCTTTTTCGATAATGTGTCCGTCCTTCATGACAAGAACGACATCGGCCTGTCTTATGGTCGAAAGTCTGTGAGCGACTATAAAACTCGTCTTGCCCTCCATCATCTTGTCGAAAGCTTCCTGTATGAGAACTTCCGTTCTCGTGTCAATGTTGCTCGTCGCTTCGTCAAGTATCAGCATCGGCGGATTTTTGAGCATTACACGGGCTATGCATAACAGCTGTTTCTGTCCTGCCGAGATGTTGCCTCCGTTTTCGCTGATAACCGTGTCGTACCCATTGGGCAAACGCATGATAAAGTTGTGAGCGTGGGCTTTCTTGGCGGCTGAAATTATCTCTTCGTCGGTGGCGTCCTGCTTACCGTAGGCAAGATTTTCCCTGACCGTTCCGTTGAGAAGCCATGTATTCTGAAGCACCATTCCGAACTGCTCTCTCAGCGAGTTCCTCTGTATGTTCCTGATGTCCGTTCCGTCGAGCTTTATGCTGCCAGAATTGACATCATAGAACCGCATGAGAAGATTGATAAACGTTGTCTTTCCGCAACCCGTCGGGCCGACTATCGCTATTTTCTGACCTGCCTTGACATTCAGCGAGAAGTCCTCAATAAGCGGCTTGTCGGGGGAGTAGGAGAACGAAACGTTTTCTATGTCGAGATTTCCGCCGCAGGCCGTTATCTGCTTTAGTCCCGAGTCGTCGCTTTGTTCCTCACTGTCGAGAAGCTCAAAGACGCGTCTTGCGCTCGCGAATGCGTTCTGAAGCTCGGTTATAACGCCGCTTATCTCGTTGAAAGGTTTCGTGTACTGGTTGGCATACGTCAGGAAGCAGGAGAGATTGCCCACGGTGAATTTTCCTGCGGTTTTAATAACCGCGATTGCGCCCGATACGCCCGTTCCCGTGTAGACAAGACCGTTGATGAACCTCGTCGTCGGGTTAGTCAGCGCCGAGAAGAACTGCGCCGCTACGCCGACCTTGTAAAGCTCGGCGTCCGTTTTCTCGAATTCCGCCTGAGCCTCGGCTTCATTATGAAACGCCCTGATAAGCTTCTGATTGCTGATGATCTCTTCGCCGTATCCGCTGAGGTCGCCTCTTATTTTGCCCTGTTCGGTGAACTTGTCGTGTGTATGTTTCGCTATAAATGACGAAACAAAGAGCGAAACGGGGGTCAAGAGAACGACCACCAAAGCGATTATCGGATTTATGGCGAACATGAGTATGAGCGTACCCAAAATTGTGATAACGCCTGTGAAAAGCTGTGTGAAGCCTTGGAGAAGACCGTCGGATATGATGTCGATATCTGTTGTTATCCTCGTTATGATGTCGCCGTGAGAATGCGAGTCGGCGTATTTCAGTTCGAGCCTGTCGAGCTTGTTGAAAGCGTCGACCCTCATCGCCTTGACCGTCTTGTATGTCAGCGCGTTCGTGCAGTTCGTCATAAGCCACTGAAAAACCGTCGATATAACGATAGTAAGCGCAAGCAGGGATATTATTTTAGCTATCGCCGCAAAATCGACGTTGCCCTCGGAGACGATGTTGTCAATAGACTTGCCGATGATTATGGGCGTCAGAAGCTGGAGCGAAACGCCTATAAACGAAGATATAAGCGCAAATATGAAATACTTTATGTTGTGATTGGTATATTTCAGAATTCTTTTCAAAATTTCAGAGGTTTTCATTTTTTCGCCTCCGTTTCCTTAAGCTGAGAAGCGCATATCTCTTTATAAACTCCGCAGGAATTCATAAGCTCGTCATGCGTTCCCGTTCCGACGACCTTTCCGTCGTCCAGAACGATTATCTTGTCGCAGTGCATGACGCAGCTGACTCTCTGCGTTGTCGTTATGACCGCCGTGTCGCCGAGCGTGTTAAGTCCGTGGCGAAGCTTGGCTTCGGTCGAAAAGTCGAGAGCGCTTGAACTGTCGTCGAGAATAAGAATATCGGGTTTCGCGGCGACGGCTCTTGCGATGGCGAGACGCTGTTTCTGTCCGCCCGAAAGGTTTGTTCCGCCGCGTTCTATGATATAGTCGAGCCCGTTTTCAAGCTTTTCGACAAACTCCGCCGCCTGCGCGATACTCAGCGCGTACCTGATATCATCGTCGCTTATATTCTTGTTTCCGAGCTTCATGTTGTCGCGGATAGTTCCCGAAAACAATACCGATCTTTGCGGAACGACCGAAACGACCGAACGAAGCTGCGCGAACGAATACGCCCTGACATTGTTCCCGAAAACGCTGATCTCACCGCTGTCGGCGTCATAAAATCTCGGAATGAGATTGACGACCGTGCTTTTGCCGCTGCCCGTGCCGCCGATGATTCCGACTCTCTGACCCGGTTCGACCGTGAAATCAATGCTGTCGAGAACGGCCTTTTCACTGCCTTTGTTATATGAAAATGTGACATTTTTGAATTCGACCGCCGCCTTGGTACGGTCGAGCGTGATCTCGCTGTCGGTTCCCTGAACGACGCTCGGTTTTGTGTCAAAGACGTCCTCGATTCTCGCCGCGCTCGCCGACGCTTTTGTGAAAATAACGATAATGTTCGCCAGAACGACCATCGCGAGCATGATCTGCGTGATATAGTTGACGAAAGCTATAACTTCGCCTTGAGTGAAATCGCCGACATAAACGCGCTTTCCTCCGAACCATATGATGAATATGATAGCGGTGTTCATTATGACGAATGTCAGCGGACTTAAAA
>USMJ01000229.1 GCA_900555805.1 uncultured Oscillospiraceae bacterium
TTCGGCCACTTGAAGAACTCGGGATCGCCCCAACGGAAGATTGAGCGGTAGCTGCCCTCGGGAGCGACTGTCTTTAACCACTTCGGTTCAAAGCCCTTATATTTTTTCGTACTCATTTCGCTTATCTCCTTTTGTATATTTTTCTGATTTTCTTATATAACGGTTCAAGTTTGGGGTACATTCTGACGTAGACGTTATTGAAAATTTCCATATAGAGTTCATGATTCTTCGGGTCGGGAGTGAACTCTCTCTTGACCTGAACCATGCTCTTTATGGCGTCGTCGTAGTCATTGAAAACGCCCTTGGCGACAAAAGCCACCATTGACGCGCCGAGACCGCAGGCTTCATGCGTCTGAATGCATTTGACGGGAAGTCCCGTGATATCGGAAAGTATCTGGCAGATGACGCGGCTCTTTGAACCGCCGCCCCCGACGAATATTTCCTCTATTTTCTTGCCCGAGCGCTTTTCCATCATCTTAAGTCCGTCATAGAGAGCGAAATCTATGCCCTCGATGATAGCTCTGTAGAGGTGATGCCTTGTATGTATATCCGAAAAGCCGATAACCGCACCTTTTGCAAGGGGGTTGGCAATTCCCGGCGTCCAGTAAGGCTGGAGTACCAAACCGTCACAGCCGGCAGGAACTGTTTCAAGATATGAGTCGAGAACCTTTTCGACCGAACAGCCTTTCTCTTTCGCTTCGGCGGCTTCGAGAGCGGCGAACTCCTTGATGAACCACGAAACCATCCAGTAGCCTCTGTATATCTGTATTTCGGGGTTATACATTCCGTTGGGAACGGCGGGATATGACGGCAGGAACTTCTGCGGCTCGAAGTAGTCCTTCGTGGTCATCTGAATAGTTGCGGTCGTTCCGAACGAAACAGCCGCCTGATTATCCTTGAAAACGGAAAGTCCGAGCGTTTCGCAGCCTTTATCCGAGCCTGTCGCTATCAGCGGCAAGCCCTCGGGAATACCGGTCAGCTCGCTTATATCCTTTGAGATAGTTCCGATAACCTCGCCCGACGGAATAAGCTCGCAGAGCTTTTCCTCGGGAATGTCGCATACGCATCTTGTCAGGTCGTTCTTGGTCATCCAGCGCCTGTTCTTATAGCTGAACGGAACATGACCTATCATATTCGCAGGCGAATCGCAAAGTCTGCCTGTCAGCTTATAGTTGATATAGGTCGGGAGCATGACATATTTCGCGGTCTTGCTCCAGATGTCGTCCTCGTTCTCCATAAGCCAGTTGCACGCCGAGTTTCTCGCCTGATTTTTGACTGTTTCCTCCATACTGACGAGCTTGAACATGAACTTCTTGAGAAGTCCGTAAGGCTCGTCGTTCTTCGCCTCTCTCTTATCGAGCCAGAGTATGATATCGCGAAGCGGTTCGTTGTTTTCGTCAAGGCACATGACCGTGTCTCTGATGACGGTCGCCGTGACGGCGATAACATCTTTAAGCCTATCTTGATTTTCGGCGCATAGTTTTTTTGACACCTCGCACATCTGTTCAAAATAGAAATCGGGTTTCTGCTCCGCCCAACCCGGATGGAGCGAATAATACTGCTCCTCATAGGTTCTTTGGCAAACCGCAACCAATTCGCCCTTTTTGTTGATGAGCATTGCCCTCGTGCTTTGAGTGCCGACATCAAATGTCAGTACCAATGGGTCATTCATCATAAATTCTCCTTAGCTTTTCAATATGTCGCTTGTCGCTATGACATCGACGCCGAGACCGAGAACATTCTCGATAACTTTGTCCCCTCTTGAAATTCTTTCGGTCACGGTCGTTTCGTTTATTTTCTTCATAACATCGAATATTTTGTTCTTCGGAATGTCCGACGATACCCTGACGGGCAGGACGGGAACATCCTCGAACGAAGTTCTGACGGTGGTGCATATCGTACGCATCGGCTCGGTCATTTCCGTTTTGGCGAACTTTTCTCCGCGCTTACAGAAGTTACCCGATACTTGGTACGCGCCGTCCTTTTCTTCTATTTTCATCGTGCAGCCGCGAGGGCAGACTATGCAGACCAGCTCTTTCATTTCGCGCCCTCCTCTATCGAAAATTCTATCCTGCTGCTCTCAGTGAGAGCGTACTTTGAAAAATCAAAAACAAGTCTTTCCATTTCGGGCGGACGCAGGAACGCATACTTCTTTCTGAACACCTCTGTACCGTCGAGTTTCATCACAAGCGAGCAGCCGTTGAGAACCTTTCGGCTTCTGAAGTAGACGATCGTCTCGCTGTTGTCCGAGTCAAGCTCAAGGCGCTGAGGGACGAGGTATGAAACGTTGTCGCCGAGTGTGATATCGGCGTATCTGCACTTCTTGGCGGCGTATTTTGCGGCGTTTTTGCCGGCTTCTTCGCCGCTTTCGGAAACATAGTCGACAAGGTCGTTGACATGAAGCGCGTTTCCGCAGGAGAACACGCCGCCGACGCTCGTCATAAGCTGACCGTCGCAAACGGGGCCTTTCGTTCTCGGGTCGATTTTGACACCGAGCTCTTCGGCTATTTCGTTCTCGGGAATAAGTCCGACAGAGAGTATAAGGCTGTCGCATTCGACCACTTCCTGCGTACCCTCAATAGGTCTTAATTTGTCGTCGACCTTGGATATTTCGACCGCCGTCAGCCTGTCGTGGCCGAAGACTCTCGTGACGGTGTGGGACAGATGAAGCGGTATGTCGTAGTCGTTGAGACACTGGTGTATGTTTCTTGTAAGTCCCGACGGCGTTGGCATGACCTCATAAACGCCGACGACTTTTGCGCCCTCGAGAGTGAGGCGGCGAGCCATGATAAGTCCGATATCACCCGAGCCTAAGATAACGCATTTCTTTGTCGGCATCTGGCCTAAGAGGTTGGTGTAATGCTGAGCCGTTCCGGCTGTGAAAACGCCGGCAGGTCTTGTTCCGTGGATCGAAACCTGTTTAGCCGTTCTTTC
>USMJ01000230.1 GCA_900555805.1 uncultured Oscillospiraceae bacterium
GAAAAAGAGGTGCTTGCGGCTCTTTCGTCTAAGGGCTGGGAGATAGCCGACAATCACCGAAACACGGATAAGCTTCTGACAGAAGAAAGCGTGAACGCCTGGAAAACGCTCATGTCGCTCGCCCCCGACAGCGTAGAGCTTAAGGGCTTGACGGTGCTGAACGATTTTCACAATCTCAAGGCGGCTTTAAAGTCGCTTGTCACGGGAACCGAGCCGGAAAGGCTCTATACCGTTCCGACAACGCTTGAGCTTGACTCGCTTTTTGAAAACATAAGAGAAAAAAGGTACTATGAGCTTCCCGAATATATGGAACTTCCTGCCGAGGAGGGCTACAAGGTGCTCGCCGAAACAAAGGACGGTCAGATTTTCGACTCGTTTATGGATAGAGAAGCCATGAAAGCTCTTAAGAGTTTCGGAGAAGAAAGCGACAGCGAAATGTTCAAAAGCTATGTCGATTTTCTCATAGCCATGACCGATATCAAGATAGCCTACAGAGGAGCAAGAGCGCAGAAAAGCGAGGAGTTCTTTCTCGACTCCCTCTGCGGCAGCGAATATCTCGACAGAGAGGTTCTCGCCGCCGAAGCCTCAAAAGGCGAGCAGTCGCTTCTCTCATTTCTCGAAACTTCCCCGTACAAAGACGCGGCGGAAAGCCTTAAAATATCGGTCACCCGATTCGAACGCTTTATCGACGACGGCCTGACCGACATCACCGAAAGCGCAAGAACCGAAAGCTTCTCGGTCGATCCGCTCATAGCGTATTACCACGCGAAACAGACGGAGATAAAGGTCGTCAGGATAATCATGACCTGCAAGCAGAACGCCGTCGAACAGAAAATAATAAGAGAAAGGCTGAGAAAGACATATGTATAAAATCGCAGTCGTCGGAGACAGACAAAGCATAATGGGATACGGCTCCCTCGGACTTGAAACCTTCGAGACGGACGACGCTCAGTCGGCGGCGAAAACGGTCGTCAAGCTCGCCGAATCGGATTTCGCGGTCATCTATATCACGGAAAAGCTTTTCTCGCAGATAGGCGACACGGTCGCTATGTACCGTGACAAAAAGCTGCCTGCCATAATCCCGATACCCGGCGTTTCGGGGAACACGGGAATAGGCATCAGAGAGATCCACTCAGCCGTCGAAAAGGCGGTCGGCTCCGATATTTTGTAAAAACGAAAAGAGGTACACAATGAGTAAGGGTAAGATCATAAAGGTCTCCGGCCCGCTTGTTATAGCGGAGGGTATGAGAGACGCAAATATGTTTGACGTCGTCAGGGTCAGCTCTCAAAGGCTCATCGGCGAAATAATAGAAATGCACGGCGACAAAGCCTCCGTGCAGGTATATGAGGAAACCTCGGGACTTAAAACGGGCGAGACCGTCGAGTCGACGGAAGAACCCATGAGCGTCGAGCTCGGCCCCGGACTTATAGGAAGTATATTCGACGGAATACAAAGACCGCTTGACGACATAATGAAATTATGCGGAAACAACCTTAAAAGGGGCGTTGAAGTTCCGTCGCTCAAAAGAGAGCTTAAATGGGATTTTGTCCCCACCGTCAAGGTCGGCGATAAGGTTGAATCGGGCGACATAATCGGAACGGTCAGGGAAACAGATGTCGTCGAACACAGAATAATGGTTCCGAACGGCATAAGCGGAGCGGTGAAGTCCATCGAAAAAGGCTCTTTCACGGTCACGGATACGGTATGCACAGTCGAAACCGAAAAGGGAGAGAAGAATTTAACGCTCATGCAGAAGTGGCCTGTCAGAAAGGGCAGACCCTATAAGACAAAGCTTTCACCCGACAAGCCGCTGATAACGGGTCAGAGAGTTATTGACTGTCTGTTCCCGATAGCCAAGGGCGGCGTAGCGGCTATTCCCGGCCCGTTCGGCAGCGGCAAGACCGTCACACAGCATCAGCTCGCAAAGTGGGCGGAAGCGGATATCGTCGTCTATATAGGCTGCGGCGAAAGAGGAAACGAGATGACGGACGTTCTCAACGAGTTCCCCGAGCTTATCGACCCTCACACGGGAAGATCACTTATGGAAAGAACCGTCCTTATCGCCAACACATCCGATATGCCCGTCGCCGCGCGAGAGGCGTCGATATACACAGGCATAACCATAGCCGAGTATTTCAGAGACATGGGTTATTCCGTCGCTTTGATGGCGGACTCGACTTCGAGATGGGCGGAGGCTTTACGCGAAATGTCGGGTCGTTTGGAGGAAATGCCGGGCGAAGAAGGATACCCGGCGTACCTCGCAAGCAGATTGGCGCAGTTCTATGAAAGAGCCGGCAGAGTTAAGTCACTCGGCAGCGAGCCGAGAGAGGGCGCGCTTTCGGTTATCGGCGCGGTATCTCCTCCCGGCGGCGATATTTCAGAGCCTGTATCGCAGGCGACTTTGCGTATAGTAAAGGTTTTCTGGGGGCTTGATTCAGCCCTTGCATACAAGCGCCATTTCCCCGCAATAAACTGGCTTACAAGCTATTCGCTTTATGCCGATTCATTGTCCGAATGGTTTAACAAAAACGTTAAGCCCGATTGGTACAAGCTGCGTGGCAGACTTATGACTATTTTGCAGGAGGAATCCGAGCTTGAAGAAATAGTAAAGCTTGTAGGTATGGACGCGCTTTCTCCCTCCGACCGCTTAAAGCTGGAGGCTGCAAGGTCTATAAGAGAGGACTATTTGCATCAGAACGCGTTTGACGAGGTTGATACCTATACCTCGCTTGATAAGCAGTATCTGCTTATGGAGCTTATTTTGGCATTTTACGATAAATCGCTTGAGGCACTGAATAAAGGCGCTGCTATTGAAAAAATAGTTGCTATGCCCTCGCGCGAGCGCATAGGCCGCTTTAAGTATGCAGACGAAAAACAGACTGAGAATGAATATAAAGAAATTTTATCCGAGCTTGACAGCGATATTGACC
>USMJ01000231.1 GCA_900555805.1 uncultured Oscillospiraceae bacterium
AACACGCCCGAAACGGCATAATTTCGGCATTTTTCGGCTTATCGTCATTGCAAGGTTGACGCCTTGCGGCACAGCGGTTCGGCAAGCCGAACCGCGGGTTTTGCCTTTCGCATTCACCGTGAAAACCGCACCCCGTACCTACTCGGATACGGGGTGCGAAACTATTGCCTGTTACCTCACTCCATAAAATCCTGAACGATCTCCGAAGCGCAGGAATCTATCGCCTGATTTGAAAATATCTCCCTGTCACACATGGAGCGGTATATCTTCACTCTCTGAAGATACAACTTTTCGAGCGCGCCCTCGCCGTTTGAAAGCGGACGGCCGTTTATCGACAGCGAAAACTACGATGTCCGAGTCAGATACCGACCATTCGCCGACATGAAAACTTCGACAAGATAATAACTTCCCCGTACCTATAAAAAGGCACGGGGAAGTTTCGCTTTATATTCCCGTCAGTCTTCGCAGCGGTATCTGCGCTTGCCGACGCTCTTTCTTCCGTATTCGATCGCCTCGGTCGGGCAGTAGGATATGCACGCCATGCAGTGAGTGCAGTTGTCGCCCCACACGGGTCTGCCGTTTTCGAGGGTGATGTTGTTCAGCGGACACATACTGACGCATTTTCCGCAGGAAACGCATTTGTCGGTCGAGCGAAACTTTTTCGCCTTGACGAACAGCTTGTAGAATATCGGGTTGATGGCCGAGCTCATGAATTTATCATATTCGTTATTTCTCGGCCTCGGCAGCGGCTTTTCCGCGCAGATTATGCCCGTCATGTAGTCGGATCGGTTTTCGCCGACGGTCATTATCTCCCTCGACTTCTTCTCGTCGGGAACGGCAAACATCGCGATATAGTTCTCCGGCATCAGTATCTGCGACGTACCCATATAGTATAGCCCCTTATCTTTGCAGAGGGCCATGTTATACTTGGCGGCGTTCCCAATCTCTCCGCCGCAGGTCATCAGAAACCATGTGTCCGACGCGCCCGGGAATTCGGTTTCCCTTATCCATTCTTCGACGATCTTCGGAATCCGCCACGCGTAGGTCGGCGTGACGAAAATAAGTCTGCCTTTGATTTCGATGGGGCTGTGGTCGCCTGATTTGATTTTGTCGTTGATGCATAGCAGGTCTTCGTCGATGGCCTCGGCCACTCTTTCGGCGATGTGGCGGCTGTTGCCCGTCCCCGTGAAATACAGAATCATAAAATTTCTCTCCCTAACAAATTATATTAAGCCTTCGGCGTCGTACGAGAAAGTTTCTCTTTTCGGGCAAGTGACTGCCCGAAACCGAAACGGCGTTCAAAGCACGGCTTCGGAGTGCGGCGAGGAGGAATAGATGATATGTTGGTTATTTAATACACTGTTTGCGAATGGGTCAAAACGCTGGCTTTCGTTCGACGGATACATTATATCATACTTGAAATAAAAATGGAATAGTTTTTGTGAAAAATTATTTGAATTTGGAAAGAATGTTAGAATTCTGCACACTTTTGTCGAAATGGGAAAGGGGATAAATTATTATAATTGACAGTTAAAAAGCCTTCAGTATCACACATTTTCGTTTGACATTCCCCTCCCCATCCTCTATAATATTATCGGTACAATTTTATTGAACCGATAAGGAGGAGTATAATTTATGAAAATCAACAAAACGGTACTTTCGGCAGAAATCAGGCGTTTGCTCGCCGCTATGATCGCGGTTATGCTTTTAACGGTGCTTTCAGGCTGCAAGAACACAAACAAGCCGTCCGATGACAACGGACAAACTTCCTCATCGCAGGCGAGCGAAGACGGCCAAACCGCTACATCCGCCCCGCGGGTAGATCCCGAAATCGAGAAGGAAGCCAAAGCGCGTACCAAAAGCAACATCGAACTCGCGCTTCAATATGTCAAAGAAAAACAGGACCGCGGCTCGTCCGTCAGCTATCCATATGAGAAAAATAACAAGGCGTATTCCAAGCTGAACGAAGCGCAGAAAGCGCTCTATGATGAGATGCTCCCGAAAGTCAGGGACTTCGAGCCGTTCGAATACACCGCGAAAGAGCATGGCTATGACGTTCTCGACAACGTTTTGATCGCTTCGTCAGCGCTTTGCGACGACCACCCCGAATATGAGATCTATTTCGACATTGTCGAGGTCTTCGACGGCGACACGACGACAGGGCTGAAAGCGTCATACTTCATGCCGGGCGACCCCGACGCCAAAGCCGTGGACGACACGGCGCCGCTCAAAAAAGAGGTTCAGATCTTCGAGGAAGAATGCAATCAAATAGTCGGCGCAATTCCTCAGGATTTCAGCACCTATGACAAATACCGCTATCTCGCCGCGTATATTTCGATCGTGACCGCCTACGATAACGACTTCGACGGCGGAAAACAGACGGCGACAGCCTACGGCGCGATCCAAGGCGGCAAGTCGATCTGTCAGGGATATTCCGACGGCTTCGAATACCTCTGTAAGAAAGCGAACTTATGGTGCGATCAGGTCAGCGGAATCTCGCAGGATGTGTCCCACGCTTGGAACTTAGTGAAGCTCGAAAGCGGAACATATCATGTCGATGTCACATGGGCCGACGCCGACGAAAACCTCACGCTCGACGACGGCTGGCAGCAATACTTCATGCTCACGCAGGATGAGATCCTGACAGACCATGTGATCGAAGACGGAACGGTCGCGACGGGAACAGTCTACGGATCGTCGGACGCGGCGTCCGACTCAGCCGCAGGATAAAGTATAATACATAATCAGCCTGTTCAGCGTTAATGAACAGGCTTTTATTTTCGGTCCGAATATATAATATTGTGTACACATAGTTATGCCGTTATCCGAATTTAAGATTGGGTGCGAATCCGAACACGCCCGAAACGGCATAATTTCGGCATTTTTCGGCTTATCGT
>USMJ01000232.1 GCA_900555805.1 uncultured Oscillospiraceae bacterium
CAGCTCGCGGTGGGAGAGGACGATGTTGCAGCGGTCCTTGAGCGGCTTGCCGCCGGGGAAGGTATCGAGCGTCTTGCGGCCGAGAATGACGGTCTTGCCGACGGTGAGGGTGCGGAAACGCTTGTGGTCGGCAGAGATGCGGAACAGCAGCGCGCCGTCGCGGCCGATGCCCCAGCTCTGGGAAACGCAGACGATTGCGGTCATAGTATCAACTCCATGGCTTTCTCTATAAATTTTGCCGGCGCGAATGCTCAAACGGCAATGGGGATCTTGTCTTCAAAGGGACTGAACTGATAATTTTCCAGCCGGACGCTGTCGGGAGTGAAGGCGTAGAAATCCGTCACGGCGGGATCGAGGGTGAACTGCGGGGCGGGGTGCTCCGGCTCGGAGAGCATCTTTTCGAGCCCGAATATTTTTGCACCGCCGCCGGTAAGTATCAATCCGTTGTTGTAAATGTCGGCGACCAGCTCGGGCGGCGTACATTCAAGCGTTTCTCTTATGGATTCGGCTATTTTCTCGACGCATTCTCTGACAGCTAGATAAACCTCGGTCGAGGTTATCTCAAACGAACAGGGCATTCCGCCGATGAAGTTCTTACCCTTGCAGGTGACGGCGATCTCCTCTGTCGGAAGATACGCGCAGCCGATCGTCTTTTTCAGTTCCTCCGCTGTCGAAAGACCGATCAGAATATCGCGCTCCCTGCGTACATAACGCTGAATCGCTTCATCCATCGCGTTTCCGGCGACCTTGATAGAATTCGATATCGCTATATTTCCCATTGTCACGACGGCGACATCTGTTGTTCCGCCGCCGATATCCGCGACGAGTATGCCCTGAGGGGTGTTTATCTTGACTTTGGCGCCGATTATGGCGGCGAGCGGCTCTTCCATGACGCAGGCTCGGCCGGCTCCGCTTGAGGTTATCGCGCCTAAAAGCGTTCTCTTTTCAAGCGTCGTGACTCCGCTCGGTGTGCAGACGATAACGTTCGGCTTGAATATCCGATATTTACAGATTCTTTTGATATATGTCCTGAGCATCTGCTCCGTGACTTCGAGATCGGAGATAACGCCGTCTCTGAGAGGGGAGATGACCCTGAGTGTGTCGGGATTTTTTTCGAGCATCTTTTTTGCCTCTTCGCCCATAGCGACAATCTCGCCAGTGTCGTCGTCGAACGCGACGACCGAAGCTTCGGATAAAACGATACCTCTTCCGCCGACATAAATGACGGTTGTCGTTGTTCCGAGATCAATTCCGATTTTTAAACCGAGCATCGCTTTCACCACCTTGATTTTTATTATATATTATTAGTCATTAGATGTCAAAAAATATTTTAAGGCCGAATATCTTTTTATTCTTTTGTCGTTTTCAACCATGGCTGATATATCTTTTTTTGTACCGACGAGTATGAGCTTCGATTTAGCTCGCGTGACGGCGGTATATAGCAGGTTTCTGTAGGAAAGCTGCGGCAGCACCGAGCAAACGGGCATGATGACCGCGTTATATTCTGAACCCTGACTTTTATGAACCGTTATCGCGTACGCCAGCTCGAGCTGGTTGGCGAAGTCAAACGAATAGATCGCTTCTTTGTCGTCAAACCGAATTTTCATAAGCCTTGCGTCGGGTTTTATCATCTCGAGCGTGCCGATATCTCCGTTGAAAATACCTGCGCCCGGTTCTTTTCCCTTTTTCCACGGTATGTCGTAGTTGTTCTTGATCTGCATAACTCTGTCTCCTTCGCGGAAGGTTCTTCCGTTGAAGTTGAACTCATGTTTGAAATCGTCAGGCGGATTCAATCTCTTTTGTATAGCCGTATTGAGGTTGACGCTGCCGGTTTCGCCTTTTCTCGAAGGGCAAAGTATCTGTATATCCTTAAGCGGATCGTATCCGTACGCGTTCGGGAGCCTCGTGGTGTATAGATCAATGACAGTGCTCGCGGCGAGATAGACATTACTTCTGTTCATGAAGAAAAAGTCGTTATCTGTCTTGTCAAGTTCGGGCATTTCGCCGCCGACTATTTTGTGGGCGTTTGTGACTATAAGGCTTTCCATAGCCTGTCTGAATATCTCTTTTAAAGCGACGACTGGGATAAGTCCGCTGTCGATAAGATCATGAAGAACATTTCCCGCTCCGACGGCTGGAAGCTGATCTGAGTCGCCGACCATTATCAGACGGCATCCGAGCTTCAGCGCGTCAAGAAGCGACGAAAACAGACTTATGTCAACCATAGAAAGTTCATCAACAACAACAGCGTCATATGGCAGGGGATTGGATATGTTCCTCTGAAAACTCGGTCTGTCGTCATCCTTCCATTCGACTTCGAGAAGTCTGTGTATGGTCTTTGCGTCTTTGCCGGTGATCTCGCTCATTCTCTTTGCCGCTCTGCCTGTCGGAGCTGTCAGGGCAACCCTCAGTCCGTCGCGCTCAAAAAGCTCGATTATACCGTTTATTGTGGTTGTCTTACCTGTTCCGGGGCCGCCCGTGAGGATGAGCATACCTTTTTCAAGAGCGGTCGTTATAGCTTCGGCCTGAAGCTTTTCATAATGTATACCGAACTTCTTTTCGAGCGATGAAATTCGATTTTTGATTGAGGATTTTCCATTGGGAGGCGGAAACTTTAACATAACCGAAAGCCTCTGGGCCGCTGAATACTCGGCGGCGTACATATAAGGCAAAAAGAGAAAATCGCGGTCATTGATATTTTTGCATATAAGCTGTCCGTTCTCCGTCAGCTCATCTATAACCTCGGTTATGGTCTCTTCGTCGCTGTCAAGAAGCTGAGCGGCAGGGGAGATGACCTTATCTTTCGGCAGACAGGTGTGACCGTTTCGAAGATTATAGCGGACAACATGGACGATGCCTGCGCCGAGTCTGTATCTTACGGCAGGCGG
>USMJ01000233.1 GCA_900555805.1 uncultured Oscillospiraceae bacterium
TTCATTATTCCTTTCCGTTTTCTTTATTTATGATATGCTCCCAAAGCGCACAAACCCGGACGACAAAAAACACGCGGACGCTAAGTGTCCGCGTGAACCCCGTCGGGAAAACTATATCCGTATTTATGCTTATTTCGCCGAATACTTCTCTCTCATCTCGTCGACCCGACCGCAGCTGAACCTGCCCTCGGGACACTTGCCAGAAACATAACAGCTCGGGCCGTAGTGACGAAACAGCGACGGCGAAACTTTCTTCAGCTCGGCGAGCATCTCGTTCGCGTGATCCTGAATCTCCCACTGCGCTCTCGTGCAGGAGCGAAGCCTGAAGAACAACAGCAGTTCGCGCGCGTTCATTGACGAAACAACGTCTATGGTGTTGCCTGCGAGCAGGACGTAGACGAGGTTGTTTTCGTCCTCGCCGAGCGCCTTCAGCTCGTCATAGAGCGCCGCTGTTTCGGCGAAAGCCGCCTTATATTCGGCTAAAAGACCGCCGTCCGCCTTGACGGATTCGGGTACGATGAACCGTGTTCTGTCGCAGGTGTTTATCTCGGGTACGAGCAGCGATTGCATACGGTGGCGCGTCAGGTGCGTCAGACATGCAAGGCTCATCCCCGAAAGAAGAAAACTGAACTGCGCCTGCTCGAGCGCCCTCGGCCTTGACGATTTGAACACCTCGTCAAGAACTCTGTCAACGGTTTCGCTGTCGGAAAGAACGCTTTCGATTTGCGGTACGCTTAAGTTTGTGCTTTCAAGAAGCGCTGCTCTCGCTATGACGGTTTCAGCGTCGGGCGTGGCTGAAAGAAGCGCTGTCTTTCTCTCGGATGACGAACAACAGCAGGGCTTTATAAATGAAAAATCCGAAGTGTCGACCGTGTTTTCATATTTCTTCTCGAAGTCGGAGAATACCCCGGGCGTAAGCTTTCTGCACTGTTCGTAAAGCTCCGTCCCGATTTTTTTAAGCTCGGGATACTTGCTTCCTCTGCCGTATATCATGCTCTTTAATACGTTCAGAAGCTCTCTCGCGTTGAGAGAACAGAAGAAGTTGCTTCTGAAACAGTAGGGGAGAACGAAACGAGCGTCCTCTTTGGGTATTCCCGAATCCGTCAGCTTCTGATAAAGTGCGAAAAGACCGTCCATATGTCGGATATATTTTTCCCTGACCGCCTCACTCTTGAATTCGGGCACATGGTATCCGCAATCGGCAAAGTCGACGTACCGCCTTGACTGAACGGTGAACGACGCGAGCCTGAATTCAATCATGAACTGTTCGACAACGACAGAAACGTTGGAAAAAGCTAAGTTATAGAAGCAGTGTTCAAGAGTTGAGGTGTGACCCGAACGGGTAACCTTTCCGATAAGCGATGCGTTCTTTTCGGGGTCATGCGACTTTGAGAATATCTCAAGAGCCGTTCCCTTTTGGGTCGAAATTCTTCCGCTTGCGGCGCAAAGCTCCTCTCCTGTGCTGCTCAGGCCGATAATATAAGCGCCGGGTCTTTTAACGTTGTTCATATTCTGCACTCCTTAATAATCAACATCTTGTATCTAATTTTAAAATACAACGCCCGTAAAGTCAACATAAAGCAGTTAAAATCTGATAAAAATATCACCGTAGCTATTGATTAAATCTAAAAAAATGATATAATATACCATAACTTATTATGGGTAAATCTTTGATTCGTTTGAGAAAGAGGTAATTATCATGATCAAGAGAAAAGAAGAAATGGTCAGCGAGATAAAGGTTCATATGCGTGACGGCGACGGTCAGGCTGTCGTGACTCCCGTCCTCTCAAAGGGCGAGTATAAAGGCCATTCAAGGCTTGTCGCGACGATAGTTCTCGAACCCGGCTGTTCAATAGGTCCCCACGTTCACGAGAATGAGGAGGAGATATTCTATATAATCGAGGGTCAGGCGACTTACTTCGATAACGGCGAGACCGTTATCCTCAACGAAGGCGACAGCTGCGTCTGCGTCTCGGGTCAGACCCATTCGATAGCTAACCGAGGCGACAAAACGCTCAAAATTTTCGCCGTTATCCTGACATATTGACGGAGAGACCGAATGCGAGGCAAAATGATAGTTGTCGAGGGACTTGACGGAAGCGGAAAAAGCACGCAGGTCGCCCTCTTAAAAGAAAAGCTTGAAAAAGAAAATGTAAGCGTCTTTCAGATAAAGCTCCCGAACTACGCCGACGAATCGAGTACGCTCGTCAAAATGTATCTCGCAGGTCAGTTCGGCGACAAACCCGAGGATGTCAACGCCTACGCCGCGTCAACATTCTATTCGGTCGACAGATACGCGAGCTATAAAAAACACTGGCAGAAGGAATATCGCGGCGGGCTGATACTTGCCGACAGATACACGACTTCAAACGCCGTACACCAAATGACAAAGCTTCCCGAAGATCAGTGGGATCACTATCTGGAGTGGCTGTTCGACTTTGAATATCATCTTCTCGGAATTCCCGAACCCGACTGCGTGATCTTCCTTGATATGCCTGTCGAAATATCACAGAAGCTGATGACGGGGCGCTACGGCGGCGACGAGAACAAGAAGGACGTTCACGAAAGAGATGTCGAATATCTCAAAAAATGTTACAGATCCGCCAAGTACGCGGCGAATAAGTGCGGATGGGAAACAGTCAGATGCTTTGAAGGCGACAGCGCAAGGAGCATTGACGACATAAGCCGCGACGTATTTGACTGTGTTATGAAAAATCTTAAGTAAACGAGGCAAGACTATGATATATGTATTTTTAGCCGACGGCTTCGAGGAGATCGAAGCTCTGTCACCGGTCGACGTGCTCAGAAGAGCAGGCGTCGAAGTCAAAACGGTCGGTGTGACCGGAAAAGTCGTCACGGGTTCTCACAAGATCCCCGTCACGGCGGA
>USMJ01000234.1 GCA_900555805.1 uncultured Oscillospiraceae bacterium
CGGTGTTCTTCTCGGTGTACTTGTGCTTGTATCTGACAACGTCCCTGACTTCGCCCTGCATGGCGACTGCGACGTATGAATAGCCGTCCTTGGCGGCTGTGCTTATCATGCAGTAGCCCGCCGCGTCGGTCGCGCCCGTTCTTCCGCCCGTTGTATATGAGTAGTAGTAATCGGGGACGGTGTAGAACAGCATTTTGTTCGTCGAGATGAGCGAGCGCTCGGAGCTTGAGTTCGTCGTCGCGAGTTTATATGATCTTGTTGAGAATATGTCCATGAACACAGGTGTCTTGACAACGTCCGCCATTATCTTCGCTATGTCCGCCGCCGTGGTGTATTGCCCGTCGGCGTCGAAGCCCGTCGGGTTGACAAGGTTTGTGTCTTTACACCCGAGCGAGGCGATATAGTCGTTGACCTCTTTCATGAAGTTCTCCACGCTGCCGCTGACCGAAACGGCTATCGCGGCGCAGGCATCGTTCGCGCCCTGAACCATCGCCGCGTATAACAGCGAGCGCATCGAGATTTTTTCGCCGCTCTTGAGGTTGATCGTCACGGAATACCGCGAGCCGACCGAGTCGAGCATTTTTTGCGTTATCTTGACCTTCTTGTCGATGTCGTCGCATTTTTTCAGCGCGACCGCGACCGTCAGGATCTTGTTCAGCACGGGGCATTGGTTTTTCTTGTCGGCGTTTTTCGAGAGAACCACAGTGCCGTTGTCCATGTTCGCTAAAATGTATATTTTGGAATAAATTGTCTCTTTCATCAGCGAGTCGAAAGCCGCTTCGGCGTAGATTCCGGACACCGGGAGGGCGAGAAAAACGACCGCGAGCAGAAAACTTATAATTTTTTTCATGTCGTCACCTTTAAATTCATTTACAAAAGTATATTCATATGCTATAATAGTCCAGGCTTGTTTTTATGCTTTTATTATGTACGCGGGCAGGTATGCTTTATAAAGAAGTCATGCGAACGCGTACCGAAACAGAGCATATATTATTATAGCAATTTTTAAAGCGG
The DNA here is from genome assembly GCA_900555805.1 of uncultured Oscillospiraceae bacterium. Lineage (GTDB taxonomy): Bacteria > Bacillota > Clostridia > Oscillospirales > Acutalibacteraceae > UBA6857. Next base: position 1,015 of record USMJ01000234.1, read on the forward strand.
CTTGTAAACCCTTTTTGAATTTTATTTGGAGAGATAATAATGATTTATGTAACCGGAGACATGCACGGCGAGCAGGATAGGTTCGCCGACAGTAGGATAAGAAAACTGAAGCGCGGCGATTATCTGATAATTTGCGGCGATTTCGGTTTCATTTGGGACAACTCAGCCAAGGAAAGAGCTTTTCTCAAGAAGCTTTCCAAGAAAAAGTTCACGACGCTTTTCATCGACGGAACGCATGAGAATTTCGACCTTCTCAACTCCTACGAGGTCACAAAGTGGAACGGCGGAAAGGTCCATCTTATCAACGACAAGGTCATCCACCTGATGAGAGGTCAGATATATGAGATCGAGGATCAGACCGTTTTCACCATGGGCGGAGGCATCAGCAGCGACATCGACATAAGATTCGAGAACGAAACATGGTCGAGCGCGGAGATCCCGTCGAAGGAAGAACTGGTCGAGGGCGTGGACAATCTCGAAAAATATAATGGAAAGATCGACTTGGTCATAACTCATGAGCCGCCTGCCAAACTCAAGGAATTCATGCTTCTCAAAGAAAAGAAAGCGGCGAACATAACGGGTATAAATACATATTTAGAAGAAATGAGCGAGGTTTGTTCATTCAGCCATTGGTATTTCGGCTCGCTCCATATAGATAAGTATATCTCTCAGACCCATGTCTCCGTATTCAAAAACATTTTCAACGCCAAGACGGGCGAGAGAGTATAATTTTATAAAATTTCAGATGAACCGACAGCTTTTGTCGGTTCTTTTTTATGCCCAAACGGATAAAATTGCAGATAAGCGACTGTTTAATTACACTGTGTCGATTATCCTATTGCCAATTCTGATATTCAAATATAAGTGCTCGAAATAATGGATATTCAGAAATAAAATGTTGAAAATTTATTTCCGAACACTAATTTTGAGACAGTTTCGACACAAATTTTATATGCTCTTTATAAATGAATCAGAGAAAAATACAAAAGGTGAAATTGTTTCCGAAAGCTATGGAAAAAATGCACAAATCAGGGGAGGCTTTCTTCATTAAAATCGGCGTTTTGTCTTTGCTAAAATCGTTGACTTTACGGGTAAATAGTGTATACTAATTCATGCAGCTATAATAATATGTATTATACATAAAAAGGCCTGTTTAGCGTACATTTTTAAAGAAGAGAAAGGGAGTTAAAAGAGTTCGATGGTTTTTTCAAATTTGTTGTTCATCTACTTGTTTTTACCACTGAATCTGATCTTTTATTACTCTGCCAAAAGCATTGAAGCTAAGAACAAAATTCTGCTCGTTTTTTCGCTTATTTTTTATGCGTGGGGCGAACCGATCTATGTATTCCTTTTGATCGGAATGGCGTTTGCGGATTATTTCTTTGCGTTGCAGATCGAAAAGAACAGAGGTACGGCAAAAACAAAGGTTTGGTTGGTTCTGGCGACGGTCGTTTCGATAGGTTTGATAGGTATTTTCAAATACGGAACGTTCGTATGTCAAAACACGCAGTCGCTTTTCGGTTGGCCCTCGGTCATACCTCAGATCGCCTTGCCGATAGGCATTTCGTTTTACACATTCCAGCTTCTGTCATACGTCGTTGATGTTTACAGGGGCGACGTTGAGGCTCAGCCCCGTTTTTCGAGAGTTCTTCTCTACGCGAGCCTGTTCCATCAATGTATAGCCGGCCCGATAGTCCGCTATAAGGATGTCAGCGACGAGATAGCTTTCAGACAGCCCAACGTTGTCGAAACCGGCAAGGGTATCAACAGATTCGCTGTCGGACTTGCGAAGAAGGCTCTGCTTGCCAATGTCTGCGGAAGTCTTTGCGATACGCTTCTTCTTTCGGATTCGGCTATGGCGGACGC
>USMJ01000235.1 GCA_900555805.1 uncultured Oscillospiraceae bacterium
GCCTGCGTAGTCCATTATATAGAACAGTCCGCCGAGCCCTGAAATTCCGCATCCGATGCAAGTTACGGCGTACTTATAACCGTTGACATTTATTCCGACCGCGTCGGCTGTGGCAGGGTTCTCGCCTATCGCCTTGATGTAAAGTCCAGTTCTCGTTTTGTTGAGAACAAACGAAGCGATTATAGCGATTATGATCGCAAGGAAAACCATGACGCCGCAATATTTCAGCGAATTGTCGCTCTCAGCGAACGGGAAACGGAAATATTTGAGCGCATAGAGATATTTAATGTTCGTCAGCTTTGACATGACGAATTTCATCATGCCGACACCGAACGTGGTCATCGCTAGACCCGTGACGTTCTGATTCGCTTTTAAGGTAACAGTCAGTAAGCTGTAGACCGCACCCATTGCCGCCGATCCGACAAAAGCGGCGAGGATAGAAATTATAACGATAAGAACCGAAGGCATGCCGCTTTCATACATGGCCTGAAGTGCCGCGCAGCCGCTTGCCGCTCCGACGCACATGACGCCGGGAATACCAAGGTTGAGGTGGCCGACCTTTTCGATGAGTATCTCACCGACAGAGCCGTAAAGGAAGGTCATTCCGAGGGGAATCGCGCTGAGCAAATAATCGAAAATCTTAACTAAAACCGTCATCTTATTTGCCCTCCTTCCTTGAACAGAAATTTATCTTATAGTTGATGAAGAATTCGCAACCGATGATGAAGAACAGGATAATACCGACAACGACATTCGGGAAAGCGTTGCTGATATTGAATGTCTGCGAGACCTGAGAAGCGCCCTGATCGAGGAAGACTATCAGGAACGATGTCACGAACATCATAAGCGGATTGAACTTAGCGAGCCACGAGACCATGATCGCCGTGAAGCCGAGTCCTCCGACCGTCTCCGTTGTTATCGAGTGGTCGAGAGCGCCAACTATCAGGAAGCCCGCAAGTCCGCAGACAGCGCCCGAAACGAGCATCGTTCTGATGATAACTTTTTTGACGTCGATTCCGATATAACAGGCCGTCTTGTTGCTTTCGCCGACGACGGATATCTCATATCCGTGCTTTGAATATTCAAGGTACACATACATTCCTAACGTCAGGAGAATGACAACGATGATTAAGAGTATGTACTCATTGTCAAACAGTCTCGGCAGGTGTCCGTGTTCGAGGATACCGAGCGAGCTTGAACCGTCGGGCGTCCACTTTATGAGACAGAACGCAACCAAAAATGTAGCGACGTAGTTCATCATGAGCGTGAAGAGCGTTTCGTTGGTGTTCCACAACGCCTTACACAGCGCAGGAAACAGCCCCCATACAGCGCCGGCGAGTACCGACGAAACAAACATGACAGCGATGAGAGCGACCTCGGGGATCTTACCGCCCAAATAATACATTGAGGCGGCGGAAGCGAGAGCGCCGACAAGCACCTGACCCTCGGTGCCGATGTTCCAGAACTTCATTCTGAAAGCCGGAGTGACGGCGACGGAGATGCAAAGCAGGACGGCTATGTCTTTGAACAGCTTCCACAGCTTTCTCTGAGAACCGAACGAGCCTTTAAAGAGCGAAACATAGAAATCGGCGGGATTCTTGCCGAGGAAAAGAGCAACGAGCACGCCGCAAAGAAGCAGAGCTATCAAAATCGAAGCAACGCGGATCGCCGTCGACTGCCACAGCGGCATTGAGCTGCGCTTTGAAACATGGAAAAGCGGTTCACGAACCTTTTTTTCTTTATTCTGCATCGTTCGTTTCCTCCTTGCTTTCAATGTGGTCGGTCTTTGTCATGAGCAGACCGATCTCTTCCTTTTTGGCGGTTCTTCCGTCGACGATACCGGTGACCTTACCGGCGTTTATGACGAGAATTCTGTCGCAAAGCTCGATAAGAACGTCAAGGTCTTCGCCGACAAATATAACGGCGACGCCCGACTCTTTCTGCTTATTGAGCAAGTTATAAATCATATATGACGAGTTAATATCAAGACCTCTGACCGGGTAAGCCGCCATGAGAACAGACGGTGCGGCGGCGATTTCTCTGCCGACGAGAACCTTCTGAACATTACCGCCGGAAAGACGGCGGACGGGTGTTCCCGTTCCCGGAGTGACGACCTCAAGGTCGGATATTATCTTCTCCGCAAGCTCCTTGGGCTTCTTTCTGTCAAGGAACGCCGACTTACCTCTGCGGTATGAACGAAGCATCATGTTGTCGGTGATATTCATGTTTCCGACAAGACCCATACCGAGTCTGTCTTCGGGAACAAACGAAAGACGTACACCGAGATCTCTAATTTGAAGCGGTGTTTTGTCTCTTAAGTTGACGTCTTTATCCGTCTTGGGATCGTGATAGGTTATTTCGCCTGAATCGAGATGTTCGAGACCTGCTATAGCTTCAAGAAGCTCTCTCTGACCGCTGCCTGCGATACCTGCGATACCGAGGATTTCGCCCGAAAAAGCGTCAAAGTTGATATCGTCGAGAACTTTCACGCCCTCGGAATTTGTGCTGTTGAGACCTGCGACATGAAGTCTTAATTGGGGATCTTTCGGTTCGCTTCTTTCGATGTTAAGTTCGACTTTTTTGCCGACCATCATTTCGGTCAGCTCCGATTCGTTTGTCTCGGACGTATTGACTGTCGCGACATGTTCGCCTTTTCTCAGAACCGCAACTCTGTCCGAAATTGACAGAACTTCGTGGAGCTTATGAGTGATAATTATGATCGACTTTCCGTCGGCGCGCATACGGCGGAGAACCTCGAACAGCTTTTGCGTCTCCTGCGGAGTGAGAACAGCCGTGGGCTCATCCAGAATGAGGATATCCGCTCCCCTGTAAAGCACCTTGAGAATTTCAACGGTCTGC
>USMJ01000236.1 GCA_900555805.1 uncultured Oscillospiraceae bacterium
CCCCCAGTTCAACTGGGGGTTGTTTCCACGCTTAAAAGCACCAAAGCAACCGCCGAAGCTTTTCCCGGCGGTTTCTCTGTATGCTTTCGGCTTTGCGCTGTTTCACAAAACGCAAAGCCGAATTTTTATTATCAACTTTATTCCTGTCGCGATACTTTCCTTATGTACTCATTCGCGTGTACCTTAAACAACAGTTTCCGTCTCGGGCTTTCCTATCCACATGTTTTCGAATTTGACGCCCGATATCTTTTCAAGCTGTTTTATCTCTTCCTCCGTCAGGTCGGCGCTGCCGCTTTCTCTCTTTTCCTTGACCTTTTCTCTGACAAACGCCAGTTTGTCTCTTGTCAGGTCATACTGCATGATCGAGATGAGGGCAAGGATCAGAAACACGATCGGGACAAGGCAGAAGCAGATCGAAACGCCATTGACGGCTCTCGCAGACTGTTCTGCCGCCTTAAGCTGCGTGTTGTAGCCGAACCAGCTGAGAATTTTGCCGATTCCGAACGCCGCAAAACCGCTGACGAACTTCTTGACAAAAGTCGAAAACGTGGCGATAACGCCCTCCCGTCTCTGACCGGTTATCATTTCGTCGACATCCGTGACATCGGGGAAGATATTGCTCTGAACGCTCGCCATACCGGCAAGACCTATTCCGTATAAAAACTCGACGATGAATATCATTATCGGAACCGTCGAATTTCTCGTGAACCACGCCGTCAGCAAAGCGCCCACGGCGACTGGAACAAGAACTTTCGCGGGAAGCTGCTTGCTCTTCTTAATGGAAAGCATATAAGCCGGGAAGAAGCCGAGAGCCTCGCCTATTCCCGAGATCATCGTGAGCATGGAATAGCTCGATTCCTGATGAAGAACCGTTTTCAGATAGTAGTAGAAACACTGCGAAACGAAAGCGGAGCTGAACAATATGAAAAAGCCGAAGGTGAAATAGCGTCTGAAAACCTTGTTTCTTATAACGTCGGCATATTGTCCGACGAATTCCTTTATATCGAATTTCTCGTTGACCTGCTCCTTTGAGTTTTCTTCGTGCGTTCCCTTGTAGGTGAATATCAGCGGCAGGCTCGTCCATAGGCACAGTATCGCCGCCATTATCATAAACCGACCTCTGTGTTCGGGAGAAAATTTCGGCGTGTTGAAAAGCCCGTTTATTCCGCCTAAGACTATAGCCGCAATGAAGAATGAAGAATAACTCGCCACGGCGTCCATTATGGTTTTGACCGCGTTGAACTGCGTTCTCAGGTTATAGCTCGGCGCTATTCCCGGGAGCATGGCGGTATGAGGAACGGTGATGAATGTGCTGACCGTTTTATAGAACATATAGGCGAATATGTAATACCACATTGTTCGGTTCGAGTCGCCCGCGCCCGAAATTCCGAACGAAGTCCACATAAGGAAAAACGCGATTACCGCCGGGATCACTCCCCATTTGAGGTACGGTCGGTGTCTGCCGTCCTTATGGCGTGTTCGGTCGGTTATGATTCCCATGATGGGGTCGGTTATCGCGTCGCATATGCAGGAAAACATCGCAACCTTGGCGTACTGATCCGTCGCAAGACCCTCGACATCGGTCAGAAACGGCAGAAGATAACATCCGAGAACATACGGTCCGCCGCCCGTGAAGAATATCGCCGAGTTATAGGCGACCATTGGCTTGAGCTTCGTGCCCGGTTCGACGCCTATGAGCTTTTTGACCTTGTCGAGAAAGCTATAATTATCCGTTATGGCTGAATTTTTGCCCATTTCACATTCTCTCCTCTATCAGATAGCCGCAGATGAAGTTCGTCTTGTCCGGCATGAAATCGTGTCTGTCGACATATTCATACGGAAAATCCTTGCTGTTATAGCGGTTATATATTTTGATTTTTTCGTCCTCCGTGAGCTGAACCGTGACGGTGTGAATTCCGTGGAACGGCTTTGACGGCGGATTCCAGAACGATATGACGGCGACGGGGACGTTTCTCAGGCTGTTGAAAAAGTCGTTGTAGTCATAGGTCATTCTGTATCTGACGCCCTCTTTTTTATAAAAGCTGCCGAGGAGAACGGGATTTGAACCGAATATGCCCATTATGCCGTACGCTCTGGGATACATATATCGGCAGATCTCTTTAAGGCTCGTCTTTCTGCCCGTCAGGAGCATACTGTTATGGAGGGCTATCATCTCACAGCCGTTATAGGACATATGGAAAAGTCCGTATTTCATCTTGGCGACCTCGCCGCAGCCTTGACCGTTGATAACAACGGTGTCGTCAAGCGGAACTTTTTTGTTGTGATTATAGTTAAAATATTGAAGCATTGTTGTCTCCTCCTCATAGTTAATCCGATGCTTTAGTATACTAAATATTATACGGGATTCCCATCTATCCGTCAACAGTTTTTCGCCTTTATGTCGGATTTTCGCCGTATAATTTCGTCAAACTTCCGAAATTGTGTATCATAATTGACAAATTTATCCGTCTGTGATACAATTTTATAAAATTGAGGTGAACAGAATGTATGCGTTTTAAGTTGTTTCCGGCAAAGTATGAGCAGTCATACGGCTCGGAAAACACGCTTAAAATGCAGGCACATATCGAAGTATACAGGCATCTTTGTCGCCGTTGTTTCTCTTGTTTAAGTCGGAAACATGACATACGGCGCGCAAGTCTTATACTCACGGAAAATGTAAAATTCAACGCCCTTCACCTAAAGCCGAGGGGCGTTTTGCTTAAATAACACAGTTCGCCCAAAGCTTTGATTTCTGCTGTTTTAGCAGGCAAAAATAATATCATACGGAGGAAAGTTATGAAGAAAATTTTAGTGATGATTTATTTAGTAATAGGATGTTTAGCTCTAGTA
>USMJ01000237.1 GCA_900555805.1 uncultured Oscillospiraceae bacterium
AAAATTGATATCTTCGTCGCAGGCGTAGGCACAGGCGGCACGGTCACGGGCGTCGGCGAATATCTCAAGTCACAGAACCCGAATGTCAAGGTCGTCGCCGTTGAACCGGAAACCTCTCCTGTTCTTTCAAAGGGTACACCGGGTCCGCACAAAATTCAGGGTATCGGCGCCGGATTTGTACCCGACACGCTTAACACGGGCATTTATGACGAGATAATCCCCGTCTCCAACGAAGACGCTTTCGCCACAGGCAGAGCTATCGCAAGAGAAGACGGAATCTTAGTCGGCATTTCATCGGGCGCAGCGGTATTCGCCGCAACCGAACTCGCAAAGAGACCCGAAAACGCGGGAAAGGTCATAGTCGCCCTCCTGCCCGACACAGGCGAGCGTTATCTTTCGACCGCTATGTTCTCGGAATAATACAGAAATTTTATACATGTGCAGAAATTCTCCAAAAAGCCGTAAGCCGCCCATCGGGGCGGCTTACGGCGCTTATACTATTATAATATAATCTTACAAAAACACTCTCATGCTGACGGAGAGATCCTCTTCGAGTTTGATCAGCTTTTTCGTCAGATCCTTGACCTTTTCTTCTGCCGCCGCGTATTGGTTGAGATAGCGGCTGAGCGACTTTACGCCCATGTTGCAGCCGTCGGTTATAAGGTCGGCTACCGTCGCGTCGGAGTTATCCATTCCGAGCTTCATGTTGACCTTCATCCACGACATTCCCTTGGCTATCGGGCTCGGCTCTTTTCCGTCGTCTGAATAGTCGTTGAGCATCTGCGTCGTTTCGCCGCCGAGCTTTTCATGCTCCTGCTTGTTGTCTGTCAGAAGCTTTTTGAGCCTCTCGTCCTTGACGGCGTGAAGAACTTCGTCAATGCTGCTGACGCCCATTTTTATTCCGGCGTTGCATTCTCTCAAAAGTTTTATTGTATCGGGTTCGACCATAGAAAAACACTCCTTGAAAATAATATCGGTCATATTATCGTCAGGGAGCGTTTGTTTTAAACTTTGTCTATATATTTTTTTGCGAAGTCGGCGAATTCCTTGGCTATTCGGGACACGTTCTGGGTGTAGATTATTCCGAGTTCGCGGTACTCGTCGGGGTCGAAGCGCAAAATTCGGACATCCTGATTGTTTTCACACATGATGAGTTCGGAAAGTATGCTTATGCCCAGCCCGTGAGCGACCATCGAGACGACCGCCGGGTCGGAAACACTCGTTCGCTTGATGAGCGGTTTGACATTGTATTTGTTGAGAAGATTCATAATGTCATGGTCGAAGCCCATTGACGGCATCAGGAATTGCGCCGCGTCGAAATCGGCGATGTTCATTCTTCCGTCTTTTCTGCCCATCTCGCTGTCTCTCGGGAGAACGGCGACAAGCGGATCATTCTTGAGGTGAACCCATGTGCAACTGCTGCCTTCTCTGCGGCTGACGAAACCGAGATCGACCTTTGAATTCTCGACGAGCGGATATATATTGTCGGCGCTCTCATCGTTGACCTCAATCGAAACCAAGGGGTGAGCTTCCTTGAACTCCTTGATGATCGACGGGAGCCAATAGTTTATTATACTTGAGTACGAGGCAATTTTTATCGTATGGGTTCTATGTTCCCGGCGCGATTTTATTTCGTCCTCCAGGTCTTCGGACGCCTTGAGGAAAGCCTCGATCTTCGGCATGAGGTTTTCGCCGTCCTCCGTCAGGTGGACGCCGTATTTGTCTCTTTTGAGCAGAGTGAAGCCGATTTCATGCTCAAGTCTGTTCATCATATGCGTCAGCCCGGCCTGAGTGTAGCCGAGCGTGCTCGCGGCGTTTGTCAGACTTCCGAGCTCGACGGCCGTGGTCAGCGCCTTAAATTTAATAGAATCCATATCAATTTCTCACCTTTGATGTCCGTCTTGCCTTCTAGTTTGTAATGAAATCATTAGAATGTGTAATATTATAGTACAAAACGTCGTAAAAAGCAAGCAGTTTTTCGATAATTATATAATTTTCTTTCATATCAGAGGTATGTATTATGCTTTGTAATATATTCATTATAATGTGTCGTTTTACAATTATTAAGCGTTAGTTTATAATATTGTCACTTTATAAGTTTTCTGATATTCTTTTGCCAAGCCCGTTCAGACAGCAGGAACTCCGCAGCTGCTTATAAGAGGCTTATTTTTTTTAGTCTCATATCGCGCGCGGGATACTGCTTACCCTTTGCACACATGTCGGCGCGTACCGAAAAAACGGATCTGTCGCATCACGAATATCTAATAAATTAAGAAAGGTTGATAATATGGAAAACGAATTAAAGAAAAAATACGGCTTGATCACGGCTATTTGTATGGTTGTCGGTATCGTTGTAGGATCGGGCGTATTTTTCAAAGCCCAGACTATCCTGGATAAGACAGACGGCGACATGCCGCTTGGAATTTTAGCCTGGATAATCGGCGGCGCGATCATGATATTCTGCATTCTCGCATTCTCAGTCATGGCTCAGAAATATGAAAAGGTCAACGGCATCATAGACTACGCCGAAGTAACCGTAGGCGGAAAATATGCCTATTTTATCGGCTGGTTCATGACCACGATATATTATCCGACGCTGACCTCGGTTCTTGCGTGGCTCTCGGCGAGATACACCCTCACCTTCGTCGCATCGGTAAACCCCGAGTTCTGCGACGACCCCGTAACGGGCGCTGAATGCTTCGCCCTCGCAGGCGCATTCCTGATAATCAGTTTCGCGCTCAACTCGCTTTCACCCAAGCTCGCCGGTAAGTTTCAGGTTTCAGCCACCGTTATCAAGTTCATACCGCTCGTCGTTATGGCTGTCGGCGGCATGATCTA
>USMJ01000238.1 GCA_900555805.1 uncultured Oscillospiraceae bacterium
ATGTCCATACACTACTTTTGCAATCGAAAGGAATTGTTTAAGATGGTAAATGACAGGAGAATTTATACCGTAGCGACAGCGCATCTTGACACGGTATGGAATTGGGATTTTGAACACACTATCAGTGAGTGTCTGTTCAACACCCTTGCGGAAAACTTCAAACTTTTTGAAAAGTACCCCGACTATAAGTTCAACTTCGAGGGTGCTTACCGCTATGAATTGATGGAAGAATACTATCCCGAGCTGTTTGAACAGCTTAAGGGCTACATAGAGAAAGGTAAATGGAATGTTGCCGGAAGCAGCTATGAAAACGGCGATGTAAATATTCCGTCGCCCGAGTCTCTTTTCAGAAACATTCTCTACGGAAACGAGTATTTCGATAAAAAGTTCGGAAAGAGAAGCAAGGACATTTATCTTCCCGACTGCTTCGGTTTCGGTTGGGCTCTTCCCGCTGTCGCCGAACACGCTAACCTCTTAGGCTTCACAACTCAGAAGCTCTCTTGGGGAAGCGCAAACGGAATTCCTTTTGATTTAGGCAGATGGTACGGCTCTAACGGCAAGTGGGTATTCGCCAACCTCAACGGTTTATCCTACTGCAACACATATAAATCCATCAGAAAGAACTCGCAGCTTGTCAAGAAACTGCGTAAGAACGAAAAGGATGGCAAACTTCCCTGGACTCTCGCTCTCTACGGCGTCGGCGATGTCGGCGGCGCACCGAACGAGGAAGGCGTCAAGGTCGTATGTGATGAGCTTGTCGCTAACCCGAACGAACCCATCCAGGTCATTTCGGCAAGCTCGGATAAGATCTTCAACGATCTCAACGAGCTTTCAAATGATGACAAATATAATCTCCCCGAATACAAAGATGAACTTCTTATGACTACGCACGGAACCGGCGCGTACACATCAAGAGGATTCAGCAAGAGAATGAACAGACGCAATGAGGAACTCGCCGACATGGCTGAAAGAAGCGCCGTTGCCGCGTCATTCCTCACGGGCAGCGAATATCCTCAGGCAGAGCTTGAAAAAGCCTGGAAGAGAACCATCGCCCACACATTCCACGACGATATTACAGGAACCTCGCTCCAGAGAGTTTATGAGCGCAGCTGGAATGATCTCATCGTCAGCGCCAACCAGTTCAGAAACGTCTATGAGGGTGCAGGTCAGCAGATCATCAAGAACCTTGACACATCTTGGGTAAAGGGCACGGCGGTTGTCGTTTCCAACACACTCGAAAGAGAAAGAACAGGCGCAGTCGACGTCGAGCTTATAGGCGAAGATATCGAATTTGCCAGAGTTTACGACTCGGAGGGCAACGAATATCCCTGCCAGCTTTCAAGCAAGACAAGAACAAGCGCGAAGTGCGTATTCGTCGCCACCGTTCCCTCAATGGGCATGAAGGTGTTCGACATCAGACTTTCAAGTGAGAAATATCCCGCCGAGTCAACGCTCCGTATCAGCGACCGTTCACTTGAAAACGAAAAATACTTCATTATGATAGATGATAACGGAAACATTTCCTCTATCATCGACAAGACGCTCGCCAACAAAGAGCTTCTTGATAAGCCCATCGGATACCATGTCATGCTCTGCAAGGGCGGCAAGGAATATCCCGCTTGGGAAATCAAATACAGCGATGAAACCGGTATTCCCTGGGAATTCGCGGGAAGCGGCGAAACCGAAGTATACGAAAGAGGACCTGCGAGAGTTACGCTCAAGGTCACACAGTCGACAGACCACGCCGAATATGTATACTATGTTTCACTGACGGCAGGCGGACAGTATGTTGAGGTTCAGAACGAAATCGTCTGGAACACAACAAAGGCTCTCCTTAAGAACAGATTTGCTTTTACCGCCCGTTCAAAGACCGCGAGCTTCGATCTCGGTCTCGGCGTTATCGGCAGAGGCAACAGAAACAAGGATTGCTACGAAGTTCCGGCTCAGAAGTGGGCTGATATCAGCGACTCGAAGCATTACTACGGCGTTTCGATATTCAGTGACAGCAAATACGGTTGGGATAAGCCCGACAACAACACGCTCAGACTGACCGCGATCTTCACACCGCAGCGCAACTATAAAGAGGGCAGCATGCAGAGCATGATGGATCTCGGACTTAACCGTTACGGCTATGCGGTTTATTCGCATCACGGCGGATATGAGAACGGCACGCAGTTCTACGCTCGCTGCTTCTCATGCCCGATGGGTGTTTTCGTCACCGATAAGCATGTCGGTATGCTCGGCAGTAGCTACAGCTTCGGCACGGTTTCTGACAGCGGCGTTATAATCCGCGCGCTCAAGAAAGCCGATTGGAGAAGAGAAGAAAGTGAGAAGAAAACCATTTGCTTCTCCCTGGGCAGGCAGGGGGAGCGCTTGCCGGAACGATCCTCCGGCGAAGACTGAACGGGTATATAAAAGCAGAATAAAGGAATCGGCGTATTTCATCGTCGAAACAAGCGAAATCCTTTTATTGGATGCAGGGGCGCGCGGGCAAACCGCGTTTTTATATAGGAAGAAAGCGCGGGGGAGCGCGCGCCCGTCGCAGGGAAGGGGAAGGGCCTTTTCCTGTGAAACATCCGTGAAACAGGCCAAATACGGCCTGAATGTAGCATTTTTTCAAAGGAAATGTAGCATATTTTGCTTTTGAACGGGAAATTTCCGCCCTGCGCGGCCACAAATCATGCTACCCCTTTCGCCGGATAAAGAAACTTGCCATTTCCCTGCCGATATGGTATGCTTTAAACACAAAAGGGAAGGAATGAAAGCAAACGGCGCTTTTCTTCTGTGCAGCTTCACCGAAGGAACGCGGCTTCCTTTTCTTTTT
>USMJ01000239.1 GCA_900555805.1 uncultured Oscillospiraceae bacterium
CACGTCGGACAGAATGTCAACGCCCGAAAGGACATCGTTAGCGAAATCCGCCTTTGCCGAATAGACCTTCTGACCGTCTATATAGATCTTGATCGTGTTCGATGTGCCTGAGCCGCCGACTGTGACGGTGTATGCGCTGCCGTCGAGCGTAACGGTTTCTTTCTGATCGCTGACGCCGTTGACCTTTACAACGAGCTTACCGCTTATTCCGCCTGCATCGGGAAGGTCGATATTGACGTCAACATGCCCCTGCTGACCCGTGCTGATATAAACGGCTATCTTCGTTCCCTTGGGAACTTCCTGCTCTGCGAAAGCGTTGCCGATGATCTGACCCTTGGGTCTGTCGCTGTCACGCTTGGTCGAGCCGCTGACATCAAGAACAAGACCGAGGTCTTCAAGTATCTTCTTAGCCGAAGATAAGGTTTCGCCCGCGAGGACGGGAACAGTAACAGTTTTGCCGGCTCCGTTCTGTGAAGGAATGTAGATTATGACTGTTGAGTTCTGAGCTGCAAGCTCGCCTCTTTCGGGCGAAGTTCTGATGACGATTCCGTCTTCGCCGTCCGATTCGGTGTCATATTCGACCTGAACAAGAAAACCTTCGCTTCTGATTGTGCTCTGAGCGACAGTCAGCTCTTTTCCGTAGACATCGGGGACAGGGATTTTCGAGTTATTTGAGGCGATCTCAAGAAGAATTTTCTTGCCCTCGGATATCTTCTTGCCCTTCGCGGGCGTCTGGTTGATGACCGTTCCGTCGTCAACTGTCGAGTCAACGACAAATTTTGTTTCGATGTACTCCCAGTATGCTTCGTATTCCTTGTTCGCGAGAATGTCTTCGGCGTAGTTCTTGCCGACGAAATCGGGAACCGTAAGTTTCTTCGAAGAGCCCGACGCGAATATAGCGACCATGATTATAACAAACAGAACCAAGCCGCCGAGAACGCCCGAAAGAATACCGATGGTCTTTTTCTTTTGAGCCGCCGCTTTGGCTTCTTCGTCCTCTGCCTGCTGCTCCTCCTGCTGCTGTTGCTGTTCTTCGTCGAGCTTTTTCTTTATTTCGTTCGACGGAATATATTTTGTCGGCTGATTGTCGACAAAGAAATTATAATCGAATTTTATGTTCGGATTTCTGCTGAATTCGCCGAGGTCAACGAGCATTTCCGCCGCGGACTGATATCTGTCAGCTGTGTTCTTCTGCATAGCCTTCATGACTATCTGTTCAAGACCGATCGGGATATCCGGGTTAAGCTCTCTGGGTCTTTTCGGCTCCTGCTGAAGCTGCATGAGCGCAACGGAGACAGCATTTTCCGACTGGAACGGAAGAGAACCCGTCAACATTTCATAAAGCACAACGCCGACAGAATAAATATCCGACTTGGCGTCGGTAACACTTCCCTTCGCCTGTTCGGGACTTATATAATGAACAGACCCGATGGCGGTACCTGTCATTGTTTTTGTTTCGTCTCTCGAAAATGTCGCTATTCCGAAGTCGGTGACCTTGAGCGTTCCGTTTGAGATGAGCATGATATTCTGAGGCTTTATGTCTCTATGGACGATGCCCTTGTCGTGCGCATGCTGAAGCGCGCGGAGAATCTGCATGACGAAGTAGAGGGCTTCTCTGATTTTGACTCTGCCCTGCTGTTCGATATATTCTTTGAGTGTGATGCCCTCGACATACTCCATGACGATATATTGAAGTCTGTCGCCGAAGCTGACGTCAAGAACCTTGACGATATTCGGATGGGAAAGAACGGCGATAGCTTTCGACTCGTTCTTAAAGCGGCGCTTGAACTCCTCATTTGCGAGATATTCGTCTTTGAGAATTTTAACCGCGACGATCTTTTTGTCTATGTTGTCGTATGCCTTGTAGACGACAGCCATGCCGCCGACGCCGATTATTTCGTGAATTTCGTATCTTCCGTCAAGTCTTTTTCCAACGTAATTATCCATGTTTTTCCGCCTCCTTAATAAGAAACTGCCGCAACGGAGATGTTATCTCCGCCGCCGTTTGCGTTAGCTCTGTTGACCAAAGCGTCCGCAACGCCCGACGCGTCCGTGTCATTGATTATTCTGTATATCTCGTCCG
This sequence comes from uncultured Oscillospiraceae bacterium, assembly GCA_900555805.1. GTDB lineage: Bacteria > Bacillota > Clostridia > Oscillospirales > Acutalibacteraceae > UBA6857. Next base: position 2,084 of record USMJ01000239.1, read on the forward strand.
CGTCGACATAATTTGAGAGTCCGTCCGAACAAAGCAGGAGTGTTTCGCCCTCATTGAGATAGTCGGTGTTGAAGTCGATCTCTATTTCTTCCTCGACGCCCAACGCTCTGGTTATCAGGTTCTTGTTCGGGTGATTCTTAAGCTGTTCGACCGATATCTCGCCTTTGTCATACATTTGCTGAACAAAAGAGTGGTCTCTTGTGAGCTGTCTTATTCCCGATTTTGATATGATGTACGCCCGGCTGTCACCTGCGTGACCGATGCATATCTGCCCGGCGATGACTACGGCGCATATGACCGTCGTACCCATGCCCTTGAGTGTGATATCGCCTTCGGCGGCGTCATAGATCGAGACATTCGCCGTTGTTATGGCTGAAAGCAGCATATTCTCAATTGAAGATATCGTCATGTCCTCGCGATAGCACATGCTTATCTTCTGAGAAATCATATCGCACGCCATTTTGCTTGCGACCTGACCTGCATTTGCGCCTCCCATTCCGTCGCATAAGACGGCGAAAGCAGCATTTTCACCGAGCTCCTTAGCGAAAACGCAATCCTCATTGTTGCTTCTTTTAAGTCCCGTATCGCTTTTTGATACTAAGCGCATTTTTCTCTCCCCTTTTTACATCTCCTTTTGCTTTCTGCGAAGCTGTCCGCAAGATGCATTTATATCAGAACCGAGAGTTCTTCTTACCGTTGTGTTGATGCCGTACGAAGTAAGTATCTCCGTAAAG
>USMJ01000240.1 GCA_900555805.1 uncultured Oscillospiraceae bacterium
TTGCGGCGGTTTCCCCGTCGGGGAAACCTTTTGCCGCCGACTTCCGTCAAACCGCACTCACATAAACATATCTCAACACTATGTTTATAGCCCAAATAAAAACCGCCAAACCTTAACTCAGCACTCACCCGGGCGTACCCTAAACAAAAAACTGTATGAAGCAGGGTCTCAAGAAAATCACTGCGACCCGAGAGCCGCAGTGAAATCGTTTCATTATGCCGTTGTGGTTGTGGTTGTGCCGGTGGGAATCTGCGGAACATTGTCAATACCGGGGAAGAACACCTTAACGATATATTCGATAAGAAGATTTATCCTGTTAAACAGATCTTCAAAGAAATTCATCAGGGTGTAGTAGTCGTCGTACTGATCGTCGTCGCCGTCATTTCCGTGGCTGGGGGTGAAGATTCCGCCGCTGCCGTCGGTCGTGTCTTCTGCATAAGCCAGAACCGTAGCCATTGAGAATACCATTGCGATAGCGAGTATCACTGCGATGATTTTTTTCATATCGTCTGCCTCCTTAGAAATTTTGCGCTTTGAAAATCAAAGCTATATCTCTGCAACCTTAATTATAGTTTAATTGGGAGCATTTGTCAACAAAAACATTTCGGCGATAATAATTTTAATCGCGCCGACAAACGGATTTCACATTTTGCCGCTTTCGGACTTTAACAGCCTCTGTTTTTTGTCCTCCTTGTCCCTCGCTCTTTCTTTGAGGTACGCCGCGCGCTTTTCTTCTCGGCCGAAGCCTATAAGCCCGGTCCGTCTGAAAGCTTCGGCGAACATAGCCGCGAGAGAGCCGCCTGCGCCGAGGATGAGGTCGACCATGGTGTCGAGAAGACCGTCCTGAGCGTAGGGGAGAGCGTGTTGAAGATCGAAGCCGTAGAGCCTGTCCATCGTGAATTCATAGAATTCCCAGCCGACCATGAGGGCGACGCCGAATGCGAAACCGAAAAGAGCCTGAACGGCAGGCTTTATCTTCTTTCTCTCGCCCTGCATAATGTCGCTTAAAACGAACCCGAAGCTGCAGGCGAGAAAGCCCGCGAAGATATGCTCGGGGATGTCTATTCCCGTGAAATCGGTGTGTTCGTTTATCGTCGAGCCGACGACGCAGCCGAAGCAGATAAATATGTTAAGCTCGGTCTGCAAATAAGCCGGGACGAGGGTGATGAACGATTTTCCGCCGAAGAGCTGGAACATATCCCAAAGGTGGGTGAAGATTATCGCAAAAACCGCCTGAACGAACTGCGAAGTGTACCCGTAGAAGAGATTAACGATACCCCATATTAAAAGCAGGGCGCGGCACGTCCACCAGATTATCATTGTTGTTTTTGAAAGCGGAGTGATTTGATTGAGCTTTTTCATTTTTCCTTCCTTTCGGCGAAACCGCCGGTATAATATATAATAGTATAGCAAATCCGAAAACAAAATATGATGGGGCACGCGGCAAGCGTGATGAAAAATTCCGCATTTTCGCCCCGGGTATGTGTCTGATCTTGACCCGCAAGATCTCATTTTCTGGATAAATTTATATTTCAACCCGTATATCATGGAGCAAAACTGGCGAAATGTCAAGACGGTTGTTATAAATTTTCGGGGTGAAATAAAAAATTTATAATTTTTTGCTTGCCATAAAGCGCGTTATGTATTATAATACAGTCGATATTATGCCGCACGGTATCTTGAGCGGCAGAAAACGAAAAAATCATTGGAGGACTTAATGATGAAATTTTTCAAATCCTTAAATCCCGTAACGCAGAAAGCAATAGCAGGCGTTCTCGCCGCGGTATTGATTTTCACGCTCGGATTTGCCTGCGGTTCTTATTCAAAGATTGTTGCGATGGTCAACGGCGGTTCATCGCTGTTAATAAACGGCGGTGCGCAGAATACCGAGCCTGCCGCAACACAGCCGGCTTCCACTCAGCCCGCTTCGACTCAGCCTGCTTCACAGCCCGACGCAAGCGAACCTGCTTCAAAGCCCGCTTCGGACGATGCATCGGCGGCTCCCTCAACAGGCGCTCCGCAGACTGTTGACGAGATAGTTGCTTACTACAACAAGGCGGCCGACAACGTCAAGACAAGCGCTTCTTCCGTCACACTCAACTATGTCGACAGATCGGCTAACGACGAATATCTCGAAGTTTCGGGTTCTCTCAAGTCAATCGCTTCGTTCGCTATGAACAAGTTCCTGACAAAGGACGAAAACCCCGTTACATACACAGGCGACGACATCAAGCAGAAGTTCCCCGTCAGAGAACAGGACTACGGCAGCAAGCTGACCTCGGCTCTCGTCAAGAACGCTACCTGCACGGATAACGGCAACGAATACGAGATCAAGATCGAGCTCAACAACGACGACACGCCCAACTGCACGGCAGGCAACGGCTACGGTTCATGCATGAACTACCTCAAGGAAGAGGAAATCGCTCTCGATTATCCCGGCCTGACGATATCCGATGTCAAGTTGACATATCATGACGGCGTTATCGTCGCCAAGATCGACAAGGCGACAGGCAATCTCGTCGCGGCGAACTACACTCTCCCCGTTGTTCTTGCGCTCAACGCAAAGATCATCGCTTCGAACGTCCCGGCTCAGATCGGTATGACCTTCGTCGAGGACTACACGATAGCTTATTGATAACAAGCCAAATCAAAATCACGCGCTCCGATAATTCGGGGCGCTTTTTTCGTCCCCGAAGAATAGATCTAAAATAGAATATTTTGCGGTACGCCCGGGTGAGTGCTTGGCGAAGTCGGTGCTCGGGATTGTGGCTCGGCGGTGTGTGGGGATGAGGGTGCGCCGAGGGAGGTCGG
>USMJ01000241.1 GCA_900555805.1 uncultured Oscillospiraceae bacterium
TAGGCTCGCTCAAAGGTCCGAGACACGGCGGCGCTAATCTCAAGGTCTGCGAAATGCTCAACTATCTTGACGAAAGCGTCAGCGATATCACAAATGAAGGTCAGGTCGCCGACTTTTTGACAAAGGTCATCAGAAAACAGGCAGGCGACGGAACCGGCCTTATATACGGTATGGGTCACGCAGTCTACACAAAATCCGACCCGAGAGCCGTCATACTCAAGGCGAAAGCCGGAGCGTACGCCGAAAAGAAAGGCTTCTTGGATCAGTTCAAGTCGATAGAGCTTGTTGAGCGTCTCACACCCGAGATCTTCAAAAAAGAAAAAGGCGAGACAAAGCGCATGTGCGCCAATGTCGACCTTTATTCGGGTCTTGTCTATAAAATGCTCGGAATCCCCGAGGACCTTTATACGCCGCTGTTCGCGACGGCGAGAATAGCCGGCTGGTCGGCTCACAGAATCGAAGAGATCATGACCGGCGGAAGAATCATCAGACCCGCTTATAAAAATGTTTCGCTTCCGAGAGACTATGTCGAAATTTCAAGCCGAACGGAAGACAGCAACATCGAAGAATACGTTCCCTCTGAGGAGCGAACCTGAAGGAGAGATCGGAATGAAGATTAAAGGATCAACAAAGGCTGTCAAGCCCAAATATCTGAACATAGATTTCATAGCTTCGTTCGTTATCTGTCTCATATTGAGATTTTATCATTCGGTGAAGCTTATCGACGCCGAAACGGGATTTTATACGAACCCGAATTTCACCGTCGCGCTGTTTTTTACCGTCCTTGCGGTCGGCGGAATATTCATGCTCGTCGGCTCGTTCGTGTCGCAGAACAACGGAAAGTTTGACGCTGAAAAAGTCATCGGCAGGAACAAAGCCCTCGGTATAATTTCGGTCATACTCGGCGTGAGCTTTATCATGGAGTTCGGTCAGGGCATAGTCAATTCCATCGGTTCGCTTCAGAATTCCGTTATCACGACCGATGTCAGCTATTTCGCCCAGATGATGAAAAACGGCTGCATACCGAACATATTAGTCGCTTTCTTCGCGATCTTTTCGTCGATATATTTCTTCGTTTTCGCCGGAAGCTGTCTCGGCAAGAAGGTGAAAGTAACCTCAAAGAAGATATTCGCGCTGATGCCGGTCGGCTGGGCGCTGACGAAGCTCATATCTTTCTTCGTCAAGCAGATAAGCTTCATCAGAGTTTCCGACCTGCTTCTTGAGATCGCGGCTATGATATTCGCCGCGCTGTTCCTGTTCTCGCTTGCCCAGTGTGTTTCGGGCGTCTATGCAGATGTCGCCGAGTGGAGACTGACAGGCGTCGGGCTGACGGCGGCTCTGCTTCTGCTGACGCTCAACCTGCCGAGATTTTTCCTGACGATGTTCGGCGGCGGAACCCATGTCGTTTCGGGCTACCCCGTGAACTACGCCGAGCTTTTTCTTGGAATATTCATCCTCGCCGTTGTTTTCTCGCTCTCGAAAGGCGGAGAGGAAACCTCGGTTCCCGAATCGGAAGAGGCGGCCGAAGAATCGGCTCCGGAAGTTTCCGAAGAATCGGAAGAATAAAAATGATAAGTACGCCCGACCGTTTGCTAAACTTCAGCGAGCGGTCGGGTCGAAAACTGTCAAGCGAAAAAAGTTTCCGTATTTAACCCAAACTGAAAATTAAGGATTGATTTATTTGTTTCTTCAAAACATGAAAATAGCCGCCGAACAGGTGCTTATACTCTACGTTATGATATTGGTCGGCTTCCTTTGCTGCAAGGCGAAGATATTCACCGAAAAAGCTGCGAAGCTGACGACCGATCTGCTGTTTTACATAATCACCGTGTCGGTCATAATCCATTCGTTCCTCTCCATGAAACTTACTGAGGATACGGTTATACACTTCATCATCTCGCTTTTGTGTAACACGGCGACGTTTGTTTTACCGATAATTCTGACGATACCGATATTCAAAAAGGACAGGGACGAAAACAATCCGATTTTCAGATATGCCTGCATTTACAGCAACTGCGGCTATATGGCTATACCTTTAGCTCAGGCTATTCTCGGTGACGAGGGCGTTTTCTACTGCTCGACGGGAATGATAGCTTTTAACATCTTAGTCTTCACCCACGGTGTCAAGCTCATGACAAAGGAAAAGTATAAGTTCGGTGTGAAAAAGCTGATATTGAATCCCGGTATGCTCGGAGTTCTGATCGGACTTCCGCTTTTCATCGCCAAGGTAAAGCTCCCCGAAATCTTGGCTAAGCCGATCAGCGATTTCGCCGCTATGAACACGCCAATGGCTATGCTGATGTTCGGCGCGTACCTGGCGAACACAGACCTCAAAACAATGTTCAGCGAGAAAAAAGTCTATCCGACCGCGTTCATCAAGCTGATAGCGGTTCCGCTCGTTTGCGTCGGAATTTACAGACTTTGCGGCGTGACGGGTACGCTCCTGACCGCCTGCGCCATCACAGCGGCTTCGCCGAGCGCAAACAACACGATAATGTTCTCGGCGAAATACGGCAGGGACACGGGCGTCGCCTCAAAGACAGTCGCCCTTGTCAGTTTTATTTCGATTTTCACGATTCCGATCATGATAGCCCTTGCCCAGAGCATAGGCTAAGTCAAACTTTTATACAAAATTCGATGTGCCGACGCGGCGTACCAAAGCTTGCTTTGGTACGCCGCGTTAGTTGTGCATACGGTGCAGATCTCTTAACTGTTGCGCTATACTAAAGGCAAAACCCGCAGTTTCTCTCAGCTTTACCGCGGTGCCGCAAGCCGCAGGTTTGCGGCGGTTTTCGGGACAAAAACCG
>USMJ01000242.1 GCA_900555805.1 uncultured Oscillospiraceae bacterium
CCCGAAACATTCTTCGGTCTTCCGGATATGAGCATCTCGGAGGGATTGATGACTTCACGCAGGCCGCTGTCGAGCATCTCGAAAACGCCGATCTCGTTGGTCGAGCCGAAACGGTTCTTGACCGCGCGAAGAATTCTGAATGACAGATTTCGATCTCCCTCAAAATATAAAACTGTGTCAACAATATGTTCGAGCACCTTAGGACCCGCGATATTGCCGTCTTTATTGACATGGCCGACGACAATTATCGGGATATTCTGACTTTTGGCGACATGAAGAAAGACATTGGTCGACTCTCTGACCTGCGCCACGCTTCCCGGCGACGACTGAAGTTCGGTGAAATTCATCGTCTGAATCGAATCGACGATGACGAGATCGGGTTTCTGCTGTCTGATGAATTCGCCGATCTGCTGAACATCGGTTTCGCAGAGGATGAACAGATTATCCGTCGTGACATTGAGTCTCTGCGCCCTGAGTTTTATCTGAGTATACGATTCCTCGCCCGAAACATAAAGAACGGTCTTATCCCTGCAAAGATATGTGCAGATCTGAAGAAGAATTGTTGATTTACCTATGCCGGGGTCGCCGCTTAGAAGTACGAGCGAGCCGTTCACTATGCCGCCTCCCAGCACGCGGTCGAGCTCACCGAGACCCGTAAGATATCTCACTTCTCTGTCCGAGCTTATCTCGCTTAAATTAAGCGCCCTGAAGCTGCTTTCGGTTGTCTTTGCGTTTCTCGCTTTGCCTGCCGGCTGAACCGTTCTCACTTCTTCGTTGAGGGTGTTCCATTCGCGGCATTCGGGACACTGACCGAGCCATTTCGGCGTTTCGTATCCGCAGTTAGAGCAAACATAAACTGATTTTGACTTAGCCATTTTATCCTCCGTTTCGGACGAAATAATTATACGTCCCTTTAAATATTTCAAACGCCATTTGTTTTTGATATTCTCCGTCGTTCAGCTTTTCGGCCTCCTCGCGGTTTGAAAGAAATCCGCACTCAACCATGACGCACGGCACTTTGGCATGATACAGCAGATATATCTCCGTACCTGTCGGCTTGATTTTTCTTTCGTTATCTTCCTGCAAATCGCTTTTTATTGTCTCCTGTATGCACTGAGCCAGAACAGGACTTTTTTCATTGTTCCTCGAGTAGAAAACCTGAGCCCCTTTGAAACGTTCGCCCTCATAGTGATTTTGGTGTACGCTTAAAAAAACCGAGTTCGGGTTTTCTTCGATAATTTTCATTCGGTTATGTATGTCGGAGACTTTTTTCTCTCTGATGTTGGTGCAGTCGCTTGAATATATCAGTTCGTCTTTGTCTCTCGTCATGAGCGTGTCGAAGCCGAAAAACGAGAAGATTTTCTCGGTGCAGCCGGATATGGCGAGGTTGATATCTTTTTCGACTATCCCCGTCGCCGAAAGCGCGCCGCCGTCCTCGCCGCCGTGGCCGGGGTCGATTATCACAAGCGGCATCGAAACCTCCGCCGAAGCGCTCACTGATCGGTTCAAAAGCGTGTTGTCGACCGCAAGATATGTTGCGTACACCGTGACCGACAGCACGACCAAGGTACTTATCATAGTGAGAACTCTCGTCAGTCTTATAACCGTGAAATTGGCTTTATTCATAAAATCACCCCGATAATATTTTATGGGGTGATTGTTTGTATGATTACTTTTTGTTTTTAAGCTTATTCTGAAGCGCGATTACCTGCGCTCTGCGATATTCTTCCTCTTCGGGGTCGGGTTCGAACTCGCCGATGTCATTGAGGATAATTATACTTCCCTCGTGAATTTCAAAGGGTATGTCTTCTATGCTGAAATCCATCATCCGCATATCGTCGCGCTCGCACATGACAATATCGCCGATTATCCTGTCAACGCAAAATCTTCTCATGTTTCTCACCTTTCAGTTATGATATTATACTTCTCGCCGTCGGTTATCAGGCTTATATCGCCCTTTTCGTCCGTTCGGTAATATTCTATCCCGTTAGTCTTAAGATAGTCGATAACCTCTTTATGCGGATGGCCGTAGGAATTATCCTTTCCGCAGGAGATTATCGCCGTACTGCTGTTTGTAAGGCTCATAAGCTTTTTGTTAAGCGAAGTGTTACTGCCGTGATGACCGAGCATTATTATATGCGCCGAGAAGTCGAAATTCTTATTCGCTTTCATGACGGAGTTTATTTCTTTGTTCTCGGCGTCGGCTAAAATGAGCGTCGACATATCGCCGAAAACTATCTTTGTTATAAGCGACATATTGTTATAACTGTTTGTCTGTTCGACGGGCGTCAGAACAGTTATTTTCACGCCGTCGAAATCAACGGTTTTATTTTTGCTCAAAAAGTCGGCTTTGATATTTCTCTCATCGACTGTCGAGAGCAAATTCAGATATGTTTTGCTCGTCGGGGCGTACTTATCGGCGATATCGGGCAGGAAGATCTCGTCCGTTTCGATTTTGTCAAGCACCGCAGCCATCGCTCCGATATGGTCGGAATGAGGATGAGTGGCTATCGTAAGCCTCAATTTCGTTATCCCGTTTTCTTCGAGGAAAGACAGGACCTTCGACGAATATTCGCGTTCGCCCGCGTCTATCAAAATGCCCTCGCTGCCCGACTGTATGACCGTGCAGTTGCCCTGACCGACATCAACAAAACGGACGGCAATATTTCCGTCTTCAAGCTTTAGGTTCTTATCGCTCTTTAGAAAAGCCGTTCTCGAAATACCGACAACGGCGGCGATAATCGCAAGAATTATATAGATAAGGGAATTCAAC
>USMJ01000243.1 GCA_900555805.1 uncultured Oscillospiraceae bacterium
GGCGGAAACACGGTTGTCGAATTCAGGTGTAAAAAACTTCCGCACGCTTCGTTATTATTGGCTTACAGCGACAATAATAATCATGCGGTTTTCGCAAACAAAAAGGCGGCGGAGAACCTGAAACTTCTCGCCCGTATAGCAGACCTGCACCGCGGGGCGTGCGTTCACGCAAGCACTCGCTCGGGCGCGTACATCGCAATAAGTATTTCAGATTTTCTCGAAAGCAACTCGAAACCCGTCAGAATCCCGTCATATATTGACCTTTTGCTCGATAAAGTTTCGGATATCTACGTCGGTCTTAGCAATATTGATGAAATTCATTTTCGTGATTGACTTTGTACCCATTTGTGCTATAATTTAGATTGAATAATTTTGTATTAAAGTGAAAGGGAAAAAGAAAATGAAACTTGTTGAAAAAGAATTTTTACCAGTCATTCTCGGCGCAGACATAACCGCATACAGCCTCGCCCGTTCGTTCCATGAGGAATACGGCATCAAGTCGCTCGTTCTCAGCAGACTTCAGGCAAAGATCATCTCGGAGAGCAAAATATGCGAAAACCGAGTATTCGCAGGACTTGACAAGTCGGAGGTGCTCATCGAAAAACTTCTCGAAATCGGCAAGGAGTTCGAGGGCAGGAAAAAGCTCATCGTCATGGGCTGCGGCGACTGGTATGTCAGAGCGCTTATCGAAAATAAGGACAAGCTTTCAAAATATTATATAATCCCCTATATCGATGTCGATCTCCTCAACAAGATCGTTCTCAAGGATAAGTTCTACGAGATATGCGACGAGCTTAACATCGACCACCCCAAGACCTACGTCTATAACTGCGGCGAAGAAAACGATCTGAAATTTGACTTTGACTATCCCGTTATAGCCAAGTGCGCCAACTCCGCGCTTTATCACTACGCTCAGTTCGAGGGCAAGAAAAAGGTCTTCCGCTTTGAGGACGAGGCAAGCCTTAAAGAGATGCTCGCCAAGCTTGAAAAGTCAAGCTATGACTATAAGTTCCTCATTCAGGACTGTATCCCCGGCGACGACACGAATATGCGCGTTCTCACCTGCTACTGCGACAGAAATTCGAAGGTAAAGTTTGCTTCGCTCGGCCATGTTCTTCTTGAGGATCACACTCCGTCGGCTATCGGAAACCCCGTCGCTATCATCAATGAGGTCGACGAAAAGATAGTCGCCGACGCCACGAAGTTCCTTGAGCATATCGGCTACACGGGCTTCGCAAACTTCGATATCAAATATGACAGCCGCGACGGTAAGTATAAGTTCTTCGAAATAAACGTCCGTCTCGGAAGAAGCAATTTCTATGTCACGGGCAGCGGCTTCAACACTGTCAAGTGGATAGTCGACGATCTTATTTATCATAAGGATCTTGAATACACGGTCGCCGACAACGAAAATCTTTTCTTTGTCGTACCCAAGGGTATTCTTAAGCGTTATATCAAGCATGACAAGGAACTGACGGCGAGAGTCAACCGTCTCTTTAAGGAGAAAAAGATAAGCTATCCGCTTTATTATAAGGAAGATTTAAGCCCCGTCAGAAGATTTTATGTCGTAGCGGCATATTTCAACCAATACAGAAAATATCATAAAATGGAAAAGACCTCCGTGCCTGTTTACGGTAAGATAGAGAAATGAGGTATCGCCATGAAACCTAAAGTTTTGGGCATACTCGGCGGAGTGGGTCCGTTGGCTTCGATATATTTTCAGCAGCAGATAGTCAAGTTCACCGACGCCGAAACAGATCAGGAGCATATTCCCGCCGTTATATATAACGACACATTTATCCCCGACCGAACGGCTTATATCCTCGGAAAAAGCGAGCTTGACCCCCTGCCCTACATAGAAGACGGATTTAAAAAGCTTGAAAAGGCAGGCTGCGATCTCGCGGTGATAACCTGCAACACGGCTCACTATTTCTTCGACAGGTTTTCGTCAGATTCGGGAATACCGATAATCGGAATTATCGACACGGCTGTTGAATATGTTCTGAAAAAGTCACCGTCGGCTGAAAAGATCGGCGTTATCGCCACGGACGGAACAGTACAAAGCGGCGTGTACAAAAAAGTCATAGAAAAAAACGGACTTGAATGTATAACGCCCGACGAAGAAGATCAGAAAGCCGTCATGGACATCATATATAACGAGGTCAAAGCCGGAAAAAAGGGCGACTGCGACAGGCTGATGCAGGTCGTGGACAATCTGAGAAAAAAAGGCTGCGACTCGGTAATACTCGGTTGCACCGAGCTTTCGGTCATGAACGAAGATAACGGACTGACCGTGAAAAATCATGATATAGTCGACGCTATGGAGGCGCTCGCGAAAAAGTGCGTCGTCCTTTGCGGCAAGAAAATTAAGGAGTAATACTATGTGCGGATTTGTTGGCTTTGTAAATGAATTAAGCGACGAAGAAAATAACAGGATAGTCCGTCAGATGGCTGACAGGATAATTCACAGAGGTCCCGACCAGGACGATTATTATGTCGACGGCGACGTGTCTCTCGGCTTTCGCAGGCTGAGCATAATCGATCTTGAGGGCGGCAGTCAGCCTATTCTCAACGAGGACGGCTCAAAGGTCCTCGTTTTCAACGGCGAGATATATAACTATCAGGAGATTAGGGAAGAGCTTATCAAAAAGGGTCACGTCTTCAAGACTCGCTCTGACTCCGAAACCATACTTCACGGCTATGAGGAATACGGCGAGGAGATTCTCAAGAAGCTTCGCGGAATGTTCGCCTTCGTCATCTGGGA
>USMJ01000244.1 GCA_900555805.1 uncultured Oscillospiraceae bacterium
ATGAAAAAGTACAATGTAGGCGTTATCGGCGCAACGGGAATGGTCGGTCAGAGATTCCTGACAATTCTCGAAAACCATCCTTGGTTCGATGTCAAGGTCGTCGCCGCCTCCGCCCGCTCTGCAGGAAAGACTTATAAAGAGGCCGTCGGCTCAAAGTGGGTCATGACCACCGACATTCCCTCAACCGTAGCCGATCTCACCGTTATGAATGCGACCGAAGATATAGATAAGATAGCAAGTCAGGTCGACTTCGTTTTCTGCGCGGTCGATATGAAGAAAGACGAGATCAGAGCGTTGGAAGAAGCTTATGCTAAAGCCGAATGTCCCGTTGTTTCGAACAACAGCGCTCACAGAGGCACTCCGGACGTTCCGATGGTTATTCCCGAGCTTAACTGGGATCACATAAATATTATACCGTCTCAGAGAAAGAGACTCGGCACAAAGAGAGGCTTTGTCGCCGTCAAGTCGAACTGCTCTCTTCAGAGTTATGTTCCGGCGCTGTATCCCCTCTCAAAGTTCGGCGTTAAGGACGTTCTCGTCTGCACCTATCAGGCTATATCCGGCGCAGGCAAGACATTTGAGACTTGGCCCGAAATGATCGACAATGTTATCCCGTTCATCGGCGGCGAGGAAGAAAAGTCCGAACAGGAACCGCTTAAGATATGGGGCAAGATCGACGGAGATAAGATTGTCCCCGCGTGCAGCCCTAACTTCACGGCACAATGTATACGCGTACCCGTTTCAGACGGACACATGGGCGCTGTATTTGTAAGATTCGAGAACAAGCCCTCAAAAGAGGAAATTCTCAAGACATGGAAAGAATTCAGCGGCAAGCCGCAGGAACTCGATCTTCCGAGCGCACCCAAGCAGTTCCTCCATTATTTCGAAGAGGATAATATGCCGCAGACGAAGCTTCAGCGCAACCTCGAAAACGGCATGGCTGTTTCTATCGGCAGACTTCGCGAGGATACCCAGTATGACTACAAGTTCGTCTGCCTTTCGCACAACACGCTCAGAGGCGCGGCCGGCGGCGCTGTTCTTCTCGCTGAATTACTCTGCGCCGAGGGTTATATGGATTGATAAATCCGAGCAGAAATTAAAAATTCACAGAAGTCTAAAGCATAAGCATTGGGCTTCTGTTTTTTTATCAATTTCAAAGGAGTGGTCATATTGTCACTTTTCACCGGCTCGGGCGTTGCACTCGTGACGCCTTTCACAAAGGACGGAGAAATTGATTTTCAATCTCTCGGAAAGCTGATCGACTTCCAAATCGAAAGCGGAACCGACGCCCTCATAATTTGCGGTACGACCGGCGAGGGCAGCACGGTAACTTTCGACGAAAAAAGCAGGGTCTTCGACTTTGCCGTAAAACGGGCGGACGGAAAAATTCCGGTCATAGCGGGCACCGGCAGCAACAGCACGGAGCATACGCTCAAACAGATAGCGCAAGCCGAAAAAGCAGGCGTCGACGCTCACTTGATAGTCACGCCGTATTATAACAAAACTTCGCAATCGGGAATTATAAAGCACTATTTCACGCTCGCCGATTTCGCCGAAAAGCCGATAATCGTCTATAACGTTCCGTCGCGTACGGGGCTTGATATCAATGTCGAAACATATAAAAAGCTGTCGGAACATAAAAATATCATCGGCGTGAAAGAGGCGTCGGGCGACCTGACGAAGATGATGAAAATTATAAAAGAATGCGGCGAAAACTTTGACGTATATGTCGGAAACGACGACCAGACGGCTTCGGCGGCCGCGATGGGCGCGAAGGGCGTTATCTCGGTGCTTGCGAACATTTTCCCTAAAGAGACTCATGTTATGGCGAAGCTCGGCGTTGACGCGCTTGTCCTCAAAACAAAGGGCTTTGACTGCAAGGATATTGCGGTGCTCTATCACACCAGCTCCAACAACGTCGGCGCATGGATTTCCCGTGCGGCAAAGAAACTCCGCAGCGACCCGGATTTTCTGGACGCTTTCGACATCGCCTGTTGAAATTCTTCGGGTGCATTCGTAAAAGAAAAATAAAAACACATTGGAGGTACTGTTATGGAATACACGAAATACGCTGCCGTCGGGCATTTCAAATGCCATCGCACACTGGACGGCAAGAAATATCCCGTTGTCATTGTGGGGCGGAAGGAATATATGCTCGACGTGCAGGAAATGACCGTTTGGAGCAGCCTCGCATGGCGTATCCTGTCACGCAGGCAGATCGCGGAAACCTATCTGAAGTTGACGCGCGGGCTGTCGTTTACGTCACGCCGGACACTGGACGACTGCATCGACCGGCTCGTCACGCGCGGTCTGGTCGCGGAGGGACGCGGCAACAGCGAGTATGAAGCCCTCTATGATCTTCTTTCCTGCCTGTATATCGCACCGGTATCTGCAAATCCGTTTCTGCGGATTGGCGCGTTCCTGAAGCTCTGGCTTTGGGATGGTGCACCGTTCTCTAAAGCAATTCGCCTGTTCTCCCGTCCGAAGCATAGCGCAGAGGAACGGCAGATCGTGCGGCTGGCGAATCAGGCGCTTCTCAGCAGTGCGGAGCTGATCAAATGTGCAGAGCGCGGTGTGCGGACGCTTCGCTCCGACGCGCAGTTCATGGACTGCCTGTATGACGATGAACTGACCACCAGCGAGAATCTGCCCATCCTGATGGCAGCCTCCCGGCAGGCGCGCCCTGTCTCGGCGGCAATCGCAAACCTGTATCTGCACAAGCAGATCGTCTTTGAGCGGTGCTGAA
>USMJ01000245.1 GCA_900555805.1 uncultured Oscillospiraceae bacterium
CTCGAGCTCTTTTTCGGGCTCTTCAAGGCCGTCAAGAAGCCTGTCGATCGACTTCTGCTTGTGGGCGATCGTTATATAATTTCGCTCCTGCCCGAAGTGCTTTTGCTGGGCGATTATGCCCTCGATTCGGTGAACTTCTTTCATTGTCTGTTCATAGGTACGCTCGACATTCATCTGTCTTTCTGCTTTGAGCTCCATAAAACGAGTGTAGTTGCCCTTGGTGACCGTCAGGCGGTTTCGTTCCATCTCCATAGTCTTGTTTGTGACCTTGTCAAGAAAATATCGGTCATGGGATATGACAATAACGCTTCCGTTAAAATCGGATATCCAGTTTTCGAGCCATTCGACGCTCTTGATATCAAGGTGGTTAGTCGGCTCATCAAGTAAGAGCAGATTCGCTCCGCTTAAAAGCAGTTTTCCGAGACTGAGCTTGGACTTTTGGCCGCCGCTTAAAAGCGACACCGACATATCGAAATCGCTCTCTTTGAAGCCGAGACCGATAAGAGTTGCCCTAAGTCTGCTTTTATAGGTCAGACCGCCTTTTGACTGGAATTCCTCCTGAAGTCTGAACTGCTCCTCTATAAGTCCGTCTATATTTTCGTCGTGTTTTTCTATCGCTTTTATCGTGAGTTCGATTTTTTCTTCAAGCTCCGCGAGATGAGAAAACACCGTCGCGAGCTCATTATATACCGTTCTGTCGGAGTTGCGGCAGGCGTGCTGCTGCATATAGCCGACGATCGTGTTCTTACCGATTATAAGATTCCCCTCTGCGGGTTCGTATTCCTTTGTTATGACTTTAAACAGCGTGGTTTTGCCGGCTCCGTTGACGCCTATAAGCCCGATCTTGTCGTTGTCGTATACGTCAAACGATACATTTTGAAAGACGACATTCTGACCGAACTCCATTTTCAGATTTTGTGCGCTTAAAACAGACATGGCATATACCTCGCTAATAAAATACTCAGCTATTTTACAATAAAAACGAAATTTTATCAATATACAACGGCTTATTTTTTCCCGAAATGTATTGCATTGTCGGGTTTGTGGTAATATAATATAAGCAGTAAACACAGGAGGTTAATGCTATGGATAAGATCACAAAAGACATGACTATCGGCGATATTCTTGACGCTGACAGAGGAACATCCGTTTTCTTCTTACAAATGGGTATGCACTGCCTCGGCTGTCCGTCATCAAGAGGCGAGACAGTTGCCGAAGCCTGCATGGTTCACGGCGTTGACGCGGACAAGCTCGTTGACACGATCAACGAATACCTTGCGTCTAAATAATTTGTACGGGAAAACACGGTTCGGGCGGATAGTTCTCAGCTCGGTGGCAAGTGTCGCTGCTGGGTCGGATATCCGCCCTTTTTCGGCAAGAACCGTAAAAATATAATCCTCGGCTTAAACGGAGAGAAAAACATGGATAACATAAATTTAGGCAGCAGGCTTATGCTCGCCGCCGACTTTGTCAGAAGAGATTCCCGTCTGTGCGACATAGGTACGGATCACGCATACCTTCCCGCGTACCTCATAAAAAAACAAATATGTCTTTCGGCGGTGGCGGCTGATCTTCGCAAAGGGCCGCTCAAAAACGCCGAAAAAACCGTCAAGGAACACGGACTTTCAGATAAAATCAAGCTTAGACTTTCAGACGGACTTGACGAAATCTTACCCGACGAAGCGAGCGACATAGTTTTAGCCGGAATGGGCGGCGACCTTATCTGCTATATACTTTCGAGAACGTCTTGGATAAAAGACAAATCAAAACGACTGATAGCCCAGCCTCAAACCCATGCGGAAAAGGTCAGAGCGTTTTTCATAAACAACGGCTTTGAAATTATAGGCGAAAACGCCGCCGAGGAGGATGGGCGGATATATATCTGCATTTGCGCCGAATATACGGGCAATAATAAAGAATATCCGTTCGGCTATGAATATTTCGGCGAGCTGCCGAAATGCGGAAGCCCTTTCGCCGAGGAATATCTCAAAAGACAGAGGGAGCGCTTTCTCAAGAGAGCCAACGGACTATCAAAAAGCGGACAGAATACAGACGAAGCGGAGTTTTTATATAAGCTCTGCGATAAACTTAATAATATAATCGGAGAATAAATATGATAAAAGTTAAAGATATAGCTGAATATCTGAACGAGCTTGCGCCGTTTGACAATAAGTGCGATTGGGATAACTGCGGACTTCTTATCGGCGACGCCGAAGCTGAGACGAACAAAATGGGCTTTACTCTTGATCTGACGCCAAGCGTTCTGGAAAATGCCAAAAAGAACGGCGTTGACCTTATAATCACGCATCATCCCGTCATCTTCAGGGCGCAGAAAAATTTTCTAAAGGGAGACGTCGCCTTTGAAACGGCGAAAGCGGGTATAAGCGTTATATCGTGCCATACCTGCTATGACTGCGCCGAGAACGGAGTCAGCGATGTTTTAGCCGAGACGCTCGGTCTTAAAGATATAACAGAAGTCGAAACCGAGGAAAAACCGAGCTGCGTCCGTATGGGCAAGACTGACAAATGCACGCCCTTACAGCTCGCCGAGAAAGTTTCCGACGTTCTCGGAACGACGGTTCGACTTGCGAGAGGGAAGAAAGATATCAAGACCGTCGCTGTCTGCGGCGGAGCAGGCGGAGATTTCATATTTGACGCGGTCAAAGCCGGAGCGGACGCATATGTTACGGGCGACCTAAGCCACCATCATTTTCTTTTGGCGGAGCAGATA
>USMJ01000246.1 GCA_900555805.1 uncultured Oscillospiraceae bacterium
ATTTTTTATTTTATTATATTCATCAAAAAGCTCTGAATATTGTGCTTTTATTGGATGTATTTCTTTCCCTGCAAAGTCATCTAAATATGATATATGATTTGAATTATCTAATAAATTTTGATTATCATGCTGTCCGTGAATATCTATTATTTTACTCATAACTTTTTTTAATTCACTAACTGTTACTAACTTGCCATTTATTTTACATGTATTTCTTCCGTTTGAATATATCTCTCTAGAAATTATTATATTTCCATCTTCTGAAATTTCACTTTCTGGTAAATAAATGCTTGCTTCAACTAATGAGTAATTTTCACCTTTTCTTATTATTTCTTTTGAAAATCTTCCACCAGAAATTGTTTCTAGAGATTGTATTATTAATGTTTTTCCGGCTCCCGTTTCTCCTGTTAAAATATTTAATCCTTCGTTAAAATCTATTGATAAATCATCTATAATTCCAATATTTTTAATATGCAATGTTGATATCATATCATTTCCTCCAAATATTTGTTTTTTCCTCCGGGAACTTCAACCCCTCCACCAAGCCCTGAACGCAAGACCACATGGGGGAAAGTCCATTCCCGTGCGAAATGCTCTGATATGATACCAGAATTGTTCCCGGATTGCAAGGGCTTGAGTACAATTTTTCAAAGTTTTTGCAGAAAAATTTGACTCTTTTTGTTATCTGTCGCTTGATTTATCCGTACGACTGTGGTATTATCCCTCTCGCTCACTCGGAGGGCAAGCCGTTCGTATATTTGGAAACGACGAGCCGGATAAGGTGGCAGGCTGAAATGCCTGTTTTCTTATCCGGTTCTTTTGTTTGGAGGAAAACTATGGATCTTATAAACGACAAGCTCAGTAAAATCTATCTGAAATATCTCACCGCTGCATTCGGCAGTGCATTCATGGGCAGCGTATTCGGCCTTGTCGATATGGTCATGGTCGGGCAGTACCACGGACCGGAGGGCTCGGCGGCGATGGGCGTTATCGCGCCGGTCTGGAATATTGTCTACAGCTTTGGTCTGCTTGCCGGTATCGGCGGGTCGGTTCTCTTCAGCGTCGCCAAGGGCAGCGACGGCCACGGCGAGCGTCCGGAGAATGCCTACTTCACCGGATCTGTCATCTTCGGTGGCATTATCGCTCTGCTGCTCTGGGTAGGTCTGTGGCTTTTCGAGGTGCCGCTGCTGCGTCTTTTCGGCGCAAACGACGCTCTGCTGCCGCTCTGCCGGCGCTATCTTATTCCGGTCAAGTTCACCGTCCCGTTCTATCCGTTCTCGACGCTGCTGTCCTCCTTCCTGCGCAATGACGGCAACCCCGCTCTTGCGACAAAGTCGGTGCTGTTCGGCGGGATATTCAACGTTTTCGGCGATTACTTCTTTGTTTTCACGCTCGACATGGGCATCCTCGGCGCGGGACTTGCGACGGCGATGGGTATCTCTATGTCCGTCTTTATGATGCTGACGCACTTCCGCTCCCCCATAAACACGATGCACTTTGTTAAGGTACCGCGTCTGCCGGAGATGTTCGGCAAGATCGCCGCAAACGGTTTTTCAAGCTTCATTATCGATATCGCTATGGGTGTGCTGACTATGCTGTTTAACCGTCAGATCATGCGCTATCTTGGCTCGGATGCGCTTGCGGTCTATGCCGTCATCGTCAACATCAGCACCTTTGTGCAGTGCTGCGCCTACGGCGTCGGTCAGGCAGCGCAGCCAATCGTATCGCAGAACTTCGGTGCCGGGCACTCCGACCGTGTGTCGCTGCTCCTGCGATATTCTCTGATAAGCTGCGCGGCTATCAGCGCGGCGTGGACGGCGGCAGTCATTGCTCTGCCGAACGGATTTATAAGACTCTTCATGACGCCGACCGAAGCAGTCCTCGCCATCGCCCCGGCAATCATGCGCATATATGCCGTTTCCTTCCTGCTGCTGCCGTATAATGTGTTCTCAACGTATTATTTCCAGGCGATGCTGAGACCCGGCACGTCGGTAATTATCTCCGTCTCGCGCGGCATAGTCATAAGCGGAGCGCTCATAATGCTCCTGCCGCTCCTCCTCGGCAGCAATTCCGTGTGGTGGGCAATGCCAATAGCCGAAGCGGTAACTGCGGTATATGTCACGGCGTCGATAGTACGGGTACAGAAAGCTTTCCAAAAGCCCTAATGTTAGTTCGTTGTAAATTGACTTTTCCCTTATGAAGTGTTAGAATGTTCACAAGCGAGTACATACTATTAAGAATAAGGAAGTGGTATTTTGAAGCTTACACCTGAACAGCAGGCCATGCTCAACGGCGAAAAGGGCGAAACCATGGCCAAGGTCGTCAAGACCCTTGTCATGTACGGCGACGCTTTCGGCGCGGAGCGCATGGTTCCCGTCACCAGCAAGTATGGCCACACGGTCATATCCTTCGGTCTCAAGGCGATAAAGCCCGTCTATGAGCTGTACGATCAGCTTATCGATGCCGGTCTCACCAGCGCGCAGAAGTTCACCGCGGACCCCAGACCCATTGATGACAATATCCCCACCTCCCTGCTTGAGGACATCGTCTTTAAGAAGATCATGTACACCCATCAGGCAAGCTATGAAGAGCAGCTCAAGAAGCTCGGCATCAAGGGCGAAGATGATTATACCTGCACCTGCTACATGGACGAGGTCGGCAACAAGCCCGCAAAGGGTGAGGTGCTCTCATGGGCGGAATCCTCCGCAGTCGTGC
>USMJ01000247.1 GCA_900555805.1 uncultured Oscillospiraceae bacterium
TAAGGAACAAGACGCTTGATCTGCTTCTGGTTCGTCTTGTCGGCGACAGAAGTCTTTCTTAAGCCTCTCTTACGCTTGGTGTTCTTCTTGGTGAGAATGTGAGACTTATTTGCGTGAGCACGGATCGGCTTTCCGTTCTTAGAAAGCTTGAAGCGCTTTTTTGCACCTGAATGAGTTTTAATTTTAGGCATTGTAATGTCCTCCCTGTTTTTTACTTTGTTGGTTTCGGCGCCAGGAACATCAGCATCGAACGGCCCTCAAGTTTCGCCGGTTTCTCGACGCAGCTGAATTCCTGACACGCCTGTGAGAAATTGTTCATCGCAACAAGACCGTTTTCCGGGTGAGCCATTTCTCTGCCCCTGAAACGGATAGAAACCTTGACCTTGTTGCCCTGACCGAGAAATCTTCTTGCGTGGTTGACCTTCGTTTCAAAATCGTGCTTGTCAATGTTAAGAGAAAGTCTGACTTCCTTGATCTCAACGACTCTCTGATTTTTCTTTGACTCCTTCTCCCTCTTAGCCTGCTCGAAACGGTACTTGCTGTAGTCCATTATCTTACAGACGGGCGGAGTAGCCTGCGGAGCGATCTTAACAAGATCGAGGTCTCTGCTTTCGGCTTCTTTCAAAGCCTCTTTGGCTGACATAATGCCGAGC
Source organism: uncultured Oscillospiraceae bacterium (assembly GCA_900555805.1). Taxonomy (GTDB): domain Bacteria; phylum Bacillota; class Clostridia; order Oscillospirales; family Acutalibacteraceae; genus UBA6857. The sequence goes on from USMJ01000247.1 coordinate 654, forward strand.
TGTTCGCCGTCGGCCGTTATGACTCTGAGCTCCTTATCGTTGATCTCTTCGTTGATCTGCATTTCTTTGATACCGATGTTCATGCACCTCCTGATGTTATTGATGCCGGGAAAAATCAAAGCGTGAACAACGAGTGTTCACGCATCAATACACGGTTATAAACCTTGAGTATTGACCCCCGTCGAGCTTAGCCCCGAGGGTGAGAACACACTGTCCTACTTTGTTGTGCAAATATATTACCACTGTGTTCCCGAAAAGTCAATACTTTTTTCAAATTTTTGTCTTTACATAATCTTCAAGGCAAAGTCCGCTCTTTTTGATCGCCTTTGCGTCCTCGACGCCGACAAAACGCCAATGCCACGGTTCGGCGACGACGCCCGTCTTGCTCTTGTTTTCCTCTGTGTATCTGAGGATAAAGCCGTAATCGGCGGCGTGTTTTTCGAGCCACTTGTATTCCTTGCGCTCGTCGAAGTTGTAGTCAAGGCAGCAGATATCCATCGCGAGTCCGAGATTATGCTCGCTCGTACCCGGCGGAAGAATGACCTGAGCGGTCTTTTTGACGGCTTCGTTGTAGCCGTAACCTCTCGACTGCCAGAGCTTTATGCGATTTTTATAGTTCTTTTCCTGCGTCGCATAGCTTCTGTAGCCTGAGATCGGGACGAGCTTTATGCCGTCCTTGAGCGCCGCTTTATACATTTTCGTGTACCAGTCGGCGACTCTTTCATCCATATAGATGTTGTAGCCGTAGTCGGCGCACACCTTTTTGAGCTTGGGCATATAGCTTGAATCATATTCGTTATAGAAATTGACGACTGTCAGATTCCAGTTGTCACCCCTCGGGTCGACGACATTCCTCTTCACGGGGTCGGATTGCGGCTTGCTTTCGGTGAGGTACTTGCTTGACATATAGCAGACATTTCCTTTGTACCTGACCTTGGTCCAACCGTTATCGCCTTTTGAAATCCGTTCGACCTTTTTGCCCTCGTTCAGCGTGGCGACGATCTCGGAATCGGTGTTCGGTTCTTTTCTGACATTTACTCTTGTTGTTGTGTACACGGTAACCGTCTTCTGATCTGAATTTTCGTCCTCCTTGGAGGTCGGTTCTGTTTCGTCCTTCACCTTGAGATATTGGCTCGAAATGTAGAGCGTTTCGCCTTTGTAGCTGACACGGCTCCAGCCGTTGTCGCCCGTGGCAAGCCTTTCGATTTCGGTGCCCTTGTCTATCTGACCGACGGACTCGAAATCCGTTCCTGCGCCCTTTCTGACATTGACCTTCGCCGTTGTTATGACGGTTTCTTTCTTCTCGGTGTATTTTGCGCCGTCCGTCGTTTCAGGCTCCGAGGTCGCCGGCTCGGAAGTTGTCGGATCTGCGTCAACCGGCTTGCTCGCAGGCTCGGTCGAGCTCTGTGAGTTTGACCGGTCGGGCACGCTGTCGGGCTGCCGCTTTCTGAGCAATGTCTTCGCAGCAAGCACTACGGCGCATACCGCAACAATAACGACTAAGACTATCGCAAATTTGGCACCGCCGCTTCTTTTGTTTTTTGACATCATTTTCATCTCCGTTTTTCACATAAGCATAAAATGCATAAAAGGGCCGCAAAAAGCAGCCCCTTTCTTAATTATTTCATTAAGCCTCTGATGACTCTCTCGCAGTCTGCCTTGTCCATGATCTTCGGAACGGGGTAGAGCGGGTTAGCCTCCTTGAGGGCTCTCTCAACGAGGATCGGGAGATCCTTCTCCTGGATCTGTTCAAAGCCATCGGGGATGTTCATATCCTTATTGAGCTTCTTGACAGCCTCGATGAATGCCTTAGCCTTATCGGCGTCGGAGCCGTCGGTCTTGACGCCCGAAACAACAGCGAGCTTAGCGAGTCTCGGATATGCGCTCTCGCCGTAATACTCAAGAACGTGGGGAAGGATAACAGCCATAGCCAGACCGTGCGGAATGTGATACATACCGCCGAGGTTGTGGCCGATAGCGTGAACGTAGCCGACATAAGCTCTCGTGAACGCCATACCTGCGTAATATGAAGCCTTGAGCATTGCACT
>USMJ01000248.1 GCA_900555805.1 uncultured Oscillospiraceae bacterium
TGAAAACCGCGCGAGCCGCTCGCAACCCGTAGTCACTTCGAGCGTACCGCTTAAAACGTCAACCGTCGTTTCGCTGTCAATTATCGCTTCGAGCACACTTTCGAGGCATGCGAAAACGAGCACAAAAGTGCATATGGAAATTATGGACGCGGCGGCGCCCGACCCCGATCGGACAAAGGCTCTGTATAGCTCGCACTCGGATTTTTCAGGTGCTTTCGCTTCCTCAAAATCGGCGATAAACCGACTGAAAAACGCGATAATAAGATTGGAAATGATGATCGAAGCATAAATTATACAGCCGATTTTTATGTTGCCGAACAGCGACAGACCGAGAACGCCGACAGCGAACGCAGGGCCGGGATTAACGCAGAAAAGCAGAAGTCTCTGCGCCTGATTTTGTGTCAGGCACCCCTTTTCATAAAGCTGCTTTGTCATCTTTCCTCCGACAGGAAATCCGCCCAAAGCGCTCATGACAAAAACCCCGAGAGCGCATTGCGGCTGTCGGAAAACGGCGTAGGATAACTTATTCAGAAACTTGAAATTTCGGTTGAAAACGCCGCTTTCTATCATGAAGGCCGACAAAAATATGAACGGAAACAGCGACGGTATGACCGTTGTCGAACAGATCGAAAGCGCGTCGGCGACCCCGTTTTTGCTCTGCGGCGCATAGACTGTCAGAAGAACACAGAGCGACAGACAACACGCCGCGAGGGAAAAATATTTCATTCTATCTGTCGTTTTTTCCGACAGTTTGAGCGAATCCGCTTTTTTCATGTGCCGCACCTCCGTATCCTGCCTGTTTAATACTATGTTCGGAATGAATTTTTTATTTTACCTGAACATAGAATTTTAGCGGAAAATATTTTGCGGAGGAATGTTTATGCGTAGATATAATTTTAAGGCGCAGAACCTGCGGAACAATCCCATATCCGAAAGCCTTGACTGCACCGAGATCACCTTGACCGACAACAAAAGGGCGATAGTCGACGGCGCTAAAGGTGTTATAGAGTACACGCCGGGCTGTGTGCGTCTCAATCTCGGCAGGCTCTGTTTGAGATTCTGCGGCGAGGCGCTGACGATAAAAACTCTCTCGGACGATAAAACCGTCGTCGAGGGAACGATTATGTCAATGGATTTTTCGTCGTGAGGTGTTCGGATGCTGCTGAAAATTTTTAACTTTTTTATAGGGTACATCAGCGTAAGAGCGAGCGGCGGATTCAGCGAACGGTTTATAAATCTCTGCTCGGTTCGGGGCGTACCCATATGGGATATAAGCTATGTCGGAGGAGACATGTTCTTTCTGACAAGAGCGAAGAGCTACCGCGAGCTTAAAAGAATATCAAAAAGCGCAGGCATGGATATCAGAGTGCACGGCCGCTTCGGCGCGCCGTTTTTTATTAGCAGAAACCGCGCAAGACTCGCTCTCGCGGTCGGAACGGCATGCATTCTGTGCTTTATCGCGTTTATGAGCACTAGGGTGTGGAGTGTATGCGTGACAGGCAACGAAAGCGTTTTTGACAGCGAAATTATATCGGAATTCGAAAAGCTCGGTTTCAAAGTCGGGATGAGAAAGAAAAGTATAGACATAATAGATGTCCAGAACAGATTTCTTTCCGATATGGAGGATAAAATAATATGGGTCTCGCTGAATTTAGAGGGCATGTGCGCCGAGATTCAGGTCAGAGAAACAGAAAAAGGCGGAAATACCACAGACGGAAAGCCATGCAACATAGTCGCCGCGTTTGACGGAACGATAAGATCAATGAAAACATTCTCGGGAACACCTGTTGAAAGCGTAAAAAACGGAGTAAAGAAAGGAGACCTACTTATCAGCGGAATAGTCGAATACTATGACGGCGCGCTCGACTTTGTCGAAGCGAGAGGGGAGATAACCGCCGAACATACCGTTAATATAGAATCGAATCTGAATATGGCTTCCGTAAGAAAATATACAGACTGCAAATGCTATAACAAAGCGTCGGTTTTCGGAGTGGATCTTTCCTTCGGCAGGCGCTCAAAATCCGAGAGCGAACTGACAAACAGAAAAAACTATGCCGTACTTAACGGCGTAACGCTCCCGTTTTGTATGACGAAATTCACGCAGAGCTTTTATGAACCGGCCGAAGCCGACGATGAGTTTTATAAGAAGTATCTGCTTGCAAAATATCTGACAGAGCTTCAGGAAACGACCGCGAATTCGGACGTGATCTCTGTCAAAAGCCGACTCACAGGCAAGGGAAAAGCAATGAAATTCCACGGTGAAATTAACTGTGTTGATTTTGTCGGAAAAACCGCACCAATAAACATAAAAAAAGAATAAACGTTCAAAAATATGTTGAAATTATATAAAAGTTGATTTATAATATTGACAGTATAAAGGAAAGTAGGCGTTCTCTTGTTTGAAAAGGCGATAAGCGTGGAAAGAATGGAACAGGCGGTCAGTCTGTTCGGCAACTTTGACGAAAACATAAATCTCCTTGAAAAGGAATTCGGCGTCAAAACCGTCTGCCGCGGCTCGGAGATAAAAGTTCAGGGCGAAGCCGAAAATGTCGAAAAAGCTGTCAGAGCGATCAACGGCTTACTTCTGCTTATAAACAAGGGCGAACAGCTTAACGAACAGAATGTCAGATATGTTATAACCATGGTCAACGAGGGCAGCGAAAACAAGCTCGGCGAAATGTCCGCCGACTGC
>USMJ01000249.1 GCA_900555805.1 uncultured Oscillospiraceae bacterium
GTGTTTACCCAACTTTTAGTATAGAGCCAAAAATTCCGAGAATCTGAGTCCCCGGAATTTTTTGTGACTTCAATACGCACGTGCCGCTACGATAAGCAACGACGACCGAAGCGTACCGATCAAACGGTTTCGGCTGTTTCAACCCTTTCTTCACCTTCGGCGGTGCGTCTGCGCTCGTTGAGTTCGTCGAGAATTCTGAGATGTTCATCATCGTCAAGGCAGTAATGCCATGTGGGAATAGCGGCGAGAAGGTTTCCGATCGCCGGCGGAATCGAAACGAGGAAGAACAGCAGAGTCATGTATTTCGTGAACTCGGGGTTCTCTCTGGCTATGCCGCCGTTCGCGATATATTCGTTGACCTTGGCGACGTTGGCGTCGGAGAAGCCGACGACAGAATATGCGATACCGCTGAGAATGGTCGCTATGCCTGCGGTGAGCTTGGCGATGAATGTCTGACCCGAGAAGAAAGCGCCGTCGGGCCTGATGCCGTTGTGATATTCCTCATAGTCAACGGCGTCGGCTATCATGATCGACTGCAAAACGTTGGTTATACCGAGCGACGCGCCGGCGACAACGAAGATCAGGAACGCCAGAACGACAAACAGCGGCTTTGTCATGCCCCGGGGCGATAACAGATAGAGAACGAATATGACCGAATACGGAATAACGCTCAGAAGTCTGCTGTAATTATAGGCTTTCTTTTTTGTGGTATGCTTGAGTATCTTCGGAACGAGAGCCATTGCGCCGAACTGGCCGAGGAAGATGGCTCCGCCGAGAACAATTATATAGACAAGATAAAGCTTGCTGTCTTTATTTGAGTAGTAATATGTAATAAGCGGAGTAGCGGCTATCATGACGAGAGACGCAGGGCTCGAGAGAACGCCCGAAAGAAGGATCTGTCTGAACGGCTTGTTCTTCCACATGAGGGCAAAGTTCTCTTTGAGAGTGTGCTTCTCTTCTGACGGTGCTATCTTTTCCTCCGAGAAAAGACCTGCGAGCTGGAACAGTGCGCCGCCGACAATCGAAAGCATAAGCGCGGAGACGAAGAAGCCGATCTTTTCGCCTTGTGCAGGATCGCCGACCTTACCGGCGAAGAATTTTCCGAGACCGAGAGCTATCGACTGCGCTCCGACATATGGAAGAGCTGCGCCGACGCCGCCTGCTATACGGGCGAAGGAGAGAAGCTTATCTCTGTCTTCGTGATCCTCCGTCATGAGGGCGGTGATGCCCCAAAGCGGAATATCGCCTGCGGTGTAGGTCATGCCCCACAGTATGTAGATAAGCGACGACCACAGAACGACAAGCAGGTTCTTGCCTGTGTAAAGGCTCGCGTCCGTGTTATAGAAGCCGAAGTTTGTGAAGCAGAGTGTTGTGAGAATCGAGACCGGAATGGGAACGAAGAGAAGATAGGGTCTGCATTTGCCCCACTTTGTTCTTGTTCTGTCAACTATGGTTCCCATCATCGGGTCGTTGAAAGCGTCCCAGACACGGGCGATCGTCATAGCGATACTGACCGTCGCGGCAGGGATAAGGAGCGTGAACTGGAAATAGTAAGCCAGAATACAACTTATCGTACTGTATATGCAGTTCTGACCTGCCATACCGATAAAATACATATTCCGTTCTTTTTTGGAATAGGTTTTCAAGCCTTTTTCATTGATCATATTGTTCCCCCGTTATTTAGTATATTTTTTACATCACTCATGGTAACATTTTTGTGTAAAAATGTCAATAATAGAACCGATTTTATTAAATTTTCATGCAAGCTGTATATATCGTTGCTCTTTTTATTGACCTTTAGCCCGAAAATTGTTATAATGATGTGTGTTTCAATTATATATAATGTTCGGTACGAATGAATTTCTTCGTCGTCCGGGCAATGTTAACGGAGGTTAATTAAAATGGTCAGAATATCCCCGTCGATACTTTCCTGCGACTTCGCGAAAATGGGTCAGCAGTTTAAATTTATGGAGGAGTGCGGAGCGGACTGGCTTCACATTGACGTCATGGACGGTCACTTCGTGCCGAATATAACTTTGGGAGCGCCGATAGTCAAGGCTTTGAGACCTGTCACGCCGCTCACCTTTGACGTTCACCTTATGATAAGCGAGCCTTTGAAATATATAAACGATTTCGTCAAGGCGGGAGCCGACATAATCACTTTCCACTATGAAAGCGACAGCGATGTCGGCGAAACAATCGACCTTATCCGTTCTCTCGGCTGTAAAGCAGGCTTGAGCGTCAAGCCCGGGACGGATATCGAAAAAGTTTTCCCCTATCTTGACAAGCTTGACATGGTTCTTATCATGACTGTCGAACCGGGCTTCGGCGGTCAGAGCTTCATGGCGGACATGATGCCTAAGATAGTCAAACTCAGGGAAGAATGTTCAAAGAAAAATTTCAAGCCGTTCATTCAGGTTGACGGCGGAATCTCGCTTTCGACTATAGAGACAGCGGCAAAAGCCGGCGCGGACGTTTTCGTCGCAGGCAGCGCCGTTTTCGGAGCGGAATCTCCTAAGGACATGATTTCGGCTTTAAGAGACGCCGCCGCAAAGTATATCTAATGCGTTGTCTTCAATGAGACACTTTTCGTATTCGGTTATCCTGATCATATCTCTTTCGCCTTGAGCGAAAGGTTCGGCGAACTCTGAGAATTTCATCAGAACCGAATGGCGAAGTT
>USMJ01000250.1 GCA_900555805.1 uncultured Oscillospiraceae bacterium
TCGGTCGAGCCGATAGTGACGACGACCTCTGTGTCGGGGTCGAGAGTTCTGCCCATGAATCTTCCGCATTTGCGGCAGAGAGCCTGTCTGAAGTTCGGGGCTCCCATTGTTATGGGGTACTGGTGAGGTCCTGCTTTGCTGACCTCCGCGAGGCGGTCCGTCATTGCCTTCGGGGGGTCAAAGTCGGGGAAGCCCTGCGCTAAGTTTATCGCTCCGCAGTCAAGGCTGATTCTCGTCATACGGCGAATAACGGAGTCGGTGAAATTCTTGTTTTTTCTGCTCATTTCCTGCATGATGCCGTTCCTCTTTTCTTAGTTTTTGCTTTCGAGACCGCAGTCCTCGGCGCTGATTCCGTTTTTCTCAAGCGCCGCGTCAAAAGCCTCCTGATCGGCGACGCGGAAAACCATCGACGCCTTGCCCGACTTCTGACCGAAGATCGAATACATATATAAAACGTCGATTCCGTCGTCGGCGAGAGCCTTAAGAAGAACGCTCAGTCCGCCCGGTTTATCGGGTACTCCGACCGCTTGCACGTCGCTGATAGAATAAACGAAACCGTTGGCTTTCAGCGTTTCGCAGGCCTTCTTTTCGTCGTCCGCGATAATACGGATTACGCCGTAGTCTGTTGTTTCGGCGACGTTGATCGCTCGAAGATCAATGCCGTCGGCGGCGAGCAAACCCGTTATCTCGGCGAGCTGACCCGCTCTGTTTTCCAAAAATACAGAAATCTGATGAATTCTCATGAATTTGCCCTCCTTATATCTTTCTCTTGTCGATAACTCTGACAGCCTTGCCCTCGCTTCTGACGATGGACTTCGGGCTGACGAGGTGAACGTGAACATAAATTCCGAGCATAGCTTTGAGAGCCGCGACAAGGCTCTTTTCTCTTGCCGTGATATCGGCGAGAGAGTCGGAGAAGTGGTCGGCTGTCATCTCGACGAGAACGTCAAGCGTGTCGGAGTTGTTGACTCTGTCGACGACTATCTGATAGTTCGAAGTATAGCCCTGTTCAAGAAGAACGGTCTCGATCTGCGACGGGAAGACGTTGACGCCCTTGACGATAAGCATATCGTCGCTTCTGCCCATGGGTTTGCTCATCTTCATATGTGTTCTGCCGCAGGGGCACTTTTCTCTGCTCAATACGCAAATGTCGCGCGTACGGTAACGAAGAAGCGGAAACGCCTGTTTTGTTATCGAGGTGAAGACAAGCTCGCCCTGAGATCCCTCGGGGAGAACTTCGCCAGTGTCGGGGTCGATGACCTCGGCGATGAAGTGATCCTCGTTTATATGCATTCCCGTCTGAGCGCTGCATTCGTATGCGACGCCCGGGCCGCTGAGCTCCGTTAAGCCGTAGATGTCATATGCCTTGATTCCGAGACTCTTCTCGATATCTTTTCTCATCTCTTCGCTCCATGCCTCGGCGCCGAAGATGCCTGCCTTAAGGTGAATTTTGTCGCGCAGTCCTCTTTCATTGATGCTCTCGGCGAGATACGCCGCATAGCTCGGGGTACAGCAAAGAATAGTCGAACCGAGATCCTCCATGAACTGGAGCTGGCGGTCGGTGTTTCCCGAGGACATCGGGAGAGTGAGGCTTCCGAGCTTCTGGCTTCCGCCGTTGAGACCGAAACCGCCCGTGAAAAGTCCGTAGCCGTAGGCGATCTGACAAACGTCGTCGGGTGTTCCGCCCGCCGCGACTATAGCTCTGGCGCAGCAGTCATTCCAAAGGTCGATATCGTCCTTGGTGTAGAAGGCGACAACTCTCTTGCCCGTCGTTCCCGAGGTCGAGTGTATGCGAACGCAGTCTTTCAGCGGCACAGCTAAAAGTCCGTAGGGGTAAGCGTCGCGAAGGTCGGCTTTCGTCAGGAACGGGAGCTTATAAAGATCATCTCTGCTCTTGATATCGTCGGGCGTTACGCCCTTTTCTTCCATTTTGGCTCTATAATAGGGGACATTGTCCCAGACGTGGCGAACCTGCTTGACTAAGCGCTCATCCTGCCACGCTCTGATTTGCTCTTGCGAAGCGCATTCTATCTCTTTCTGAAAATATTGTTCCATGGAGTGTCTCCTTATGCTTCGGCGCCCGAAAGAAACGCCTGCTTGTTCATATCAATAAATTTTTGGGGTACGCTCTGCTCGATTGCGTCAAACCAGACCTTGCGGTCGAAGTTGAAATATCTGCTGAGCCTGCCCAAAAGGACGAGGTTGACGGTCTTAGCCGAGCCTGCCTTTTCGGCGAGTGAAAGAGCGTCCATAGCGTCAAGCTTTATCGGCAGAGCCGACAGCTTCTCTTCAAGATTTTCGGGATACTTCGCCGCTCCCGTGATAACGGGCATGGGGTTTATCTTCTGGGTGTTAGTCAGAAGAACTCCGCCCTCTTTAAGATATTCAGCCCAGCGCGCGGCTTCAAGAAGCTCGAACGACAGAATTATATCCGCTTCGCCCTTATCGACTATCGGCGAATAGACCTTGTCGCCGTAGCGGACATATGTGACGACACTTCCGCCTCTCTGGCTCATTCCGTGGATTTCACTCATCTTAACATCATAGCCTGCACTCATCAGACCCTCTGATAAAATCTTGCTGGCGAGTATGGTTCCCTGACCGCCTACGCCTACAAGTATAATACTTCTAACATCATTCATAGCCTACACCTCCTTAATTGCATCAA
>USMJ01000251.1 GCA_900555805.1 uncultured Oscillospiraceae bacterium
GGTTTCCCCGTCGGGGAAACCTTTTGCCGCGAACTTCCCTCTCGCACTCAATTCACTCCGCGGGCAGGAACTCCGACCAAAGACACCGCCTCGGCGCGTACCAACCAAAATAAAGCAACCTCCCTGAAATCAGGGAGGCTCATTCGTCGTTATTAGCTTTTTATAAAAAGTTAAAGCATTTTAGAAGAAAATCACGCGTGCTTTTTTCTTGTGCATACGAATGCTGCTGCAGAAGCAACCGAAAGAGTTGCGATAGCAACTATAACAGTTGAGGTGTCACCCATCTTCGGGTTATCCGGAGCTGTCGGTTCGGTCGGCTTCTCTGTTGTGGGCTCTACGCCACCGAGATAGAGGTTAGCGAAGAAGTTGACGATATCGTTGTCGAGAAGAGACTCGATAACAGATGAGTCAAGGCCGAGAGATTCAAGAACACCGCTGAATGTGTCCATGATGCCTGCCATGCCTGAACCGTCGCCGCCTGAAATTCCACCGAGAATTGACGAAATGTCGAAGTCGCCAAAGCTGATGCCGTCAAGGCTGATGCCTGCATCGCCGAGAGATGACTTGAGACCGTCAAAGAGAGTTGAGAGTGAGCTTAAGTCAAGTCCCTCTGTGAAAGAAGTAAGAATACCCGACGGGTCGAAACCGCTGAGTATATCGCTTGCGCCGCTGCCGGATTTGCTTGAACCGTCAGATGAACCGCCGCCGATAAGACCGCCGAGAGCGCCGGTAATAGTACCGAGAATGTCTGTTTCGGCAAGGTCAGCTTCGAGGTTGCCTGCTGCATCCTTTATGCTGTCGATATCGAAGCCGCTGAGATCAAGACCGCCGAGAGACGATGAAAGATCACCGAGCGAATCACCGATATTGCCTGCTGCAAATGCGGGAACGCAAAGGCAAGCGATCATAGCGATTGCTACTAACACACTGAATACCTTTTTCATATTACTTTTCTTCCTTTCATAATATTTATATTATGGCAAACGCCATGATACACGAGTAATAATACAACAGATTTCCTCAAAAAGCAATAGTTTTGTTAAAAAACATAGAAAATTTGTTACCAATTGATGAATACATCAAGTCCGTCGACCGAGAAATTCTGTCCTTCGACAAATTTGAACTCTTCGCAGGTCTCGAGACCCTTGATAAACGCCTTGCGCATCTTCTTATCTTTCATGGTTATTCTCGTATTGATCTTAAGCTCCGAGCGGTCGGAATACTTCTTAAGTTTTCCGGGTACGAAGCCGGTGCACCACCAATAGAGACCGTAGTCTCTCGAAAGCAACTCTTCGCCGTTTCTGTAGAATGTCATGTCCATAGCCAGAGCTTCCGCGTCGCTCGCGCAGTCATAATGCTCGACGGTTCTGCTCTTCGGCTTGGTGTAAACGCCGATCTCCGCGCCGATGAATACGCCGCCATACTGACCTTTCCAAAGCTGGACCATCCAGTCCTTATTATTGTACTCGAACTTTATTCTTGCCGTGTCATAGAACATAAATACGAACTGAGCACCGAAGTCATAGGCTTTGTTGAATCCGAAATGTCTCTGCCACGGGTCGTTTTCGGTGTAGTAGAAGTTTCCGTCGTCATTGAACAGATAGCTCATAAAGCCCGAAGAAGTTTTTGCGGCGTCTTTGATATTCTTATCCGTTGTCGCGGCGTTTGTCGTTGTCGGTTTGGCTGTTGTCGGAGCCGTCGGCGCCGCTGTAGTCGTCGGTTTCGTTGTCGACGGAGCGGCTGTCGTTCCCGTTGCGTTGACATCGAATGTTGTGAACTGAGAAGCCGATGCTGACGACGGCTGAGTTGTCGTCGGGTCAGTCGACGGAACCGTTATAGGCTCGGACGATGACGGAGCCGGCTGGACATCGTTGTTTGAAACATTGATGACGGGATTGTTGATCTGCTGGCTTTTAGTCAGCTGTTTGACAGCGACGAGCGAAGCTACGCACACTGCGACAAGAACAACAATGGCTACCGTTATTTTGTTTACTCCCATTTTTTCTACCTCCTAAGATTCAAACTGCTATATACTGATAGAATAGCAGAATTTTTCAAAACCGTCAAGCCTGAAACACCCAATATTTGCGTTTTTTTGCCGTTTGTTTTGTGGAGAGTGACGATATTTCGGCAGAATTTGGAATAGGTCGGGGCGAAGCCCCGCCGTTCGCTTGCGAACGGCGGATTTGCGGCGTATGCCGCAAATCGCTCGGGCGCAGCCCGAGCGCGGCTGAGCGGTTCGCCTTGCGATGAGGGTTATATAGGGGCAGGCGCCGCCGCGCGCTGTGCGGCGGCGTGAGCCCGTCCGCGCACCCCCGAGCGTCAGCGAGCGGGGTGCGCGGACGGGCTCACTTTGGCAGGAAGTTTTTGGGGTGCTGTCGGGGGGATTTTTGCCGTGTGGTCGGGGGATTTCGGCGAGCCTGCGCACTTGTGCAGGCTCGCCGAAACGGCGTTCGGGTGTGCCCCTCGGCGCCGAGGGGCCGGACGGATGCCGTAGCAGCAACTTTCCGAACCATACAAGCTTTCGTTAGAAGGCAAGCCTTACCCCAAAGCTGTGCGAAAAGCATAAATTTGCACATATAGGCAAGGCTCACTTCGGATCCGATCAGAAAGCCCGACTTTCATCAAGAGGCGGGACGGCAAAACGGTTTTCGTTCCGAAAAC
>USMJ01000252.1 GCA_900555805.1 uncultured Oscillospiraceae bacterium
TCTGGGCGTTCATGCCGCCGCCAGCGTTCATAGCCATGCCCATGCCCATAAAGCCTGTCATGGCGCCTGCGGAGTTTCCTGCCGCTGTCTGCATGGCGTCCGCTGTGGCGTTCGTCATTCTGCCTGCCATCATAAACGGATTCGAGCCGATACTTGCGGCGTCCTCCATCTCGTTTATCTTCTTCATGTCGTCCTCGGTGAGGGTGATCGGGTTAAGCGCGATCTTCCCGACCGAGATACCTCTGTTTTCTATCCACTCCTGTTTAAGAGCGTCGTTCATGGCGGACTTGAGTTCGCTCGCCTTTGTCGGAAGCTGAGCGGGTCTGAGTTCCTGCTCGGCGAGAGCGCCGAGAGCCGGCTGAAGAGCGTCGACGAACTCGACCTTGAGCTGATCGTCTATCTGATCTCTCGTGAACTCGCTTTCGACATTACCGCAAAGTCTTGTATAGAATGTCAGCGGATCGGATATGACATATGTATAAACGCCGTTGCAGCGAACCTGAACGGTTCTGCTGATACCTATACGCTTATTGACGACCTCGAACATTATCGGGTTCGCCGTTCCGAACTTGTTGCCGATGATCTCCTTAGTGTTGAAGTAGTAGACGCGCTGATCCTTGGCTGTGTCTCCGCCGAAGGTGAAACGCTTGCCTATTGTCTTGAATGTCTGCTTTATGCTGTCGCCGAGGTTGCCTGCGAAGATCGAAGGCTCTGTCGAAGAATCATATGTGAACTCGCCCGGTTCGGCGCAGACTTCGACTATCTTTCCCTGCTCGACGATTATCATGCACTGACCGTCGGCTACGGCTATACCCGAGCCGTTTGTGATGATATTGTCGTTGCCTCTTGTGTTGGAGGATCTTCCGCTTGTTCTCTTTTCTCCCTTACGCATAAGGACGTCGTTGGGAAGCGCGTCGCAATAGAAAAATTCTTTCCACTGATCGGCGAGTGTTCCTCCGACTGCTCCTATTCCCGCTTTAATAAGTCCCATTAACCTATCTCCTTTTAATATATTTTCAGTTTAATTTAACACCGTACCCGGCGATTGTTCCCTAGCCTGATCCGAGAACGCTCCATGAATCTGTCGAAGCGTCATAGGCGTAGATGAGATTATCGCATACCCCATAATAAAACTCTCTGACGAACCTGTCTTCCTTTTCGGTTCCGAGGGCATAGATCATGCAGTCTCTGCCGTCGATCTTATTATGTTCGTTCATGTAGAGCAGCGACATTCCCTTGTTCATGTAGTATCTGACCTCGTCCGCGCCGGAGAGAATTTCGTAGCCTATCTGAACGTCGAGATCGGTCACTTCTCTCTCCTCGCCGTATACGGAGAAGTCGAAGAACTTCTTGCTCTTGGGAAGTCTTCCGTTTTCGAGCGACAGGAACGGTCTGATCCCGACCTTCTCCGAGCCGTTCGTGACGGTGACATAGACATCGGAATATATCTCGCTGATGTTGCAGCAGAGAATTACTGCTTCGCCCGGTTTTCCTTTATAGAGCGGATTTTTCATGTCGTCCTTGTATTTTCCGTTATCCTTGGGCTTCGATTTATAGACGGTGACCGTAGCTTTTTCATTTTGCGGAACTATCGCGTAAAGCTCCGCGCCGCCGTTCACCGAATAGTCCGCCGACGGAATTTCCGAAATAAACGGATACGCCTTCGCCGTGTCGGATTTCTTGATGAATGAGCGGATCTGTTTTCTTGAATTTTTGTCGTTGACATAGCCAATGAACGCGATTCCGACTGCCTTTTCTTTCTTGCCGATGCTCTTTCTCAGGGCTTTCAGCGACTCCTTGGCTTTCTTCGACATTTCGGCTTTTGCCGTCGTCGCGGTTGTCTTCGCTTCGGTCGTTTTTTCCGTTGCTTTTTCGGTTGCCTTTTCTGTTGTACCCGAAGTTTCGGTCTGACTTTCGGTTGTGTTCTCCGAATTTGAAACGCTTTCTGTCGGGGCTGTTGTCTCACTTGTCGAGGCGGTTTGATTTACGCTCTGACTCGGCTGCGGGCTCGGCGCTTCGGTCGTTTTACCCGAGTCGTTCGTACAGCCCGAAAATAAACCGAGACAAAGTATCATTGACATCGCCGCCGAAATCAGCCTTACCGTTTTTCTTCTATCCATATTTTCACCTCTTTCAAACGCTGTCCATGATTGCGGCGAGATATCGCTCGCTCACGGAATTGTAGATGAATGCGTCGATCAAGCCGTCCTTTTTGCATAGCTTGACCTTGTCGGCGAGCCTCGGTTCAGCATTTTCGTCGACCGATAAGACGAATTTGCATCCCGGCACCTGCCGTCTGACGGTTTCGCAGATCTTAAGCCTTTCGTCGAGCATCCACGGTGTGTAGCCCGTGACCTCCATCAGAAGCGCGTATGGCCTGAACAGGCGGCACTGTTCCGCCGTGTCCTCCGGCTTTTCGGATATCATCGGGTTGCAGTCCGTCATATCCTGCCGCAAAATGCGCTCGAATACGCTCGCGATGAGCTTGCTCTGCATGTCTATCACTATCGTTCGCACCTTCATACCTCCTCCTTGGCATAGTCGCACCGATACAGCTTTATTATAAAAAATCGCGGTTCGTTTGTCTTTATACTAAAGTATAGTCTTTCGGCAAAGTTTGGGGCGATGAAGGTCGGTGGCAAAAGGTTTCCCCGTCGGGGAA
>USMJ01000253.1 GCA_900555805.1 uncultured Oscillospiraceae bacterium
TCGGCGGCGAACGGAGCGGTCAGCTTCATAAACGCACTTAAATCATGACATGAACGGTTAAACCGTCTTATAGATACAATTTCAGAAAAAGGAGCGAGTTAAATGAACAATATTAAAGCTTTGTATGAACTTTGGCTTGAAAAGGCAAAGGACGATGAGGATTTAGTCTCGGAGCTTAAATCCATTGAGGGCAAAGAGGACGAGATCCTTGACAGATTCTATAAAAATCTCGAGTTCGGCACGGCTGGTCTCAGAGGAGTTATCGGAGCAGGCACAAACAGAATGAACGTCTACACCGTCAATCAGGCGACGCAGGGTCTCGCCGACTATCTCAACAGCGAGTTCGAAAATCCGTCCGTCGCGATAGCTTATGACTCGAGAATAAAGTCCGACACATTCGCCAAGAGCGCGGCAGGAGTTCTCGCCGCCAACGGAATCAAAGTCTGGTTTTATCCGAGACTTGTTCCGACGCCGATGCTTTCTTTCGCTGTCAGACGCCTCAAATGCCAGTCGGGAATTATCATCACGGCGAGCCACAACCCGTCGAAATATAACGGCTACAAGTGCTACGACCCCAACGGATATCAGATGACAGACGCCGCGGCGGACAAAACATATAACTTTATCGAAAATGTCGATATGTTCGACGGCGTTAAAAAGATGAACTTCGACGAAGCTCTCGCCGAGGGAAAAGTCGCCTACGTCGAGGATTGGGTCTTCGAAGAATTCTACGAAAAGGTTCTGTCGGCGAGCGTATACGACTGCTCCGGAACCGATCTCAAGGTCATATATACGCCTTTAAACGGTACGGGTAACTTACCGGTCAGGGAAATTCTCCGTCGAAAGGGAATAAACAGCGTGAGGGTGGTTAAGGAGCAGGAGATGCCCAACGGCAACTTCCCGACCTGTCCGTTCCCGAACCCCGAAATCAAGCAGGCGTTCGAGCTCGCTATAGAGATGGGCGAAAAGAAAGAAGCCGATCTTCTTCTTGCGACCGACCCCGACTGCGACAGAGTCGGAATAGCTGTCAATGTCAAAGGCGAGTATAAACTCATGACAGGCAACGAGGTCGGCGTACTTCTTTGTGAATATCTTCTTTCGAGAAGAAAAGAACTCGGAACGCTCCCGGAAAAGCCGATAGTTGTCAAGTCGTTCGTCACGACCGCTCTCGTTGACGAGGTCGCAAAGACCTATTCGGCCGAAACAAGAAGCCTTTTGACGGGCTTCAAGTATATCGGCGAACTTATCACAAAGCTTGAAGAAAAGGGCGAAGAAGACCGCTTCATCGTCGGCATGGAGGAAAGCTACGGCTATCTTTCGGGGACGCACGCAAGAGACAAGGACGCGGTCGTCGCGTCAATGCTCATCTGCGAAATGGCGGCTTACTACAAAACAAAGGGCATAAGCCTCTATGACAAGATGCAGAGTCTCTACAAGCAGTACGGAATGTATCTCAACGTCCTTCTCAACTTCGGCTTCGAGGGCGCGACAGGCATGCAGAAAATGCACGACATGATGGAGTCGCTCAGAGCGAACGCTCCGAAAACGATAGCGGGTCTGACCGTCGAAGAAGTGTCCGACTATATGAGCAGCAAGACGATAGTTGTCTCAGACGGCACGGAAAAAGAGATAAAGCTCCCAAAATCAAACGTTCTGGCGTATAAGCTCCCGGGCGGCAGCGGCGTTATCGTCAGACCGTCGGGAACCGAGCCGAAGATCAAAATATACATCACCGCTAACGCCGACACAAGAGAAAACGCTCAGGCTCTCAGCGACAAAATCGGCGCGGATATGAAAAAATACATGAACATCGACTGAGGTAAAAAGTTATGATGAACAAAAAAATGATAAAGATAATATGCATTGTTCTGGCGGCGCTCATGGCGCTTAGCTGTCTCGCTGTGCTCACTCAGGTTTTCGCTGTCGGCGCGGCGGCGCCTATCCCCGTGACAGGCGACAACGACGCTCGCTATGTGGTCCCGATAGTCATTGCCGCTCTCGCAGTGCTTATTGTCGTCATCTGTCTGGTGATACCGAAACTTAAGAAAAAGGACGGAGACAAATGATCAGAAAAATTGAGAAGAGAGACGAAAAAGAATATCTTAAAATGGCGGAGGAATTCTATTCTTCAAGCGCGGTGCTTCACCCTGTGCCGACAGAATATTTCGTCCGTACATTCAACGAGCTTATGACCAGAGACACATACGCCGAGGGATATATTCTTGAGACGGACGGCAAGACGGCAGGCTACGCTCTTCTGTCAAAGACGTTTTCTCAGGAGGCAGGCGGCCTTGTCATCTGGGCGGAGGAGCTTTATATCAAGCCCGAGTTCCGTTCGCAGGGCTTAGGCACGGAATTTTTCAACTTCCTCGAAAACTGCAAGGGCGACGACGTCAAGCGTATAAGGCTCGAAGTCGAACTCGAAAACACGGGCGCCGTAAAGCTTTATAAAAGGCTCGGATATGATTTCCTTGAATATAATCAGATGATCAAGGAATTTTGATGAAATCTTAATATTTATCGCCGCAAACATACAGACTGACGTCTGTATGTTTGCGGCGTTTGGTTTCGGCAGCTTTTTGGTTTGGCGGGGGAGGTCAGCGACAGCGGCGGGCGGGAGCAAAATGTTTCGCCGCAGGCGAAACTGCGCCG
>USMJ01000254.1 GCA_900555805.1 uncultured Oscillospiraceae bacterium
AAAAGCTGTTTCGCGATGTGAACTTTCTGATAAAGCGCGGCGAACGGGTGTTCCTGCTCGGCGATAACGGCTGCGGAAAGACGACAATGCTGAAAATTCTTATCGGTCGGTACACCGCAGACAGCGGTGAATTCAAGTTCGGCGCTAATGTCAAGGTCGGCTACTTCGATCAGACTTTGTCACAGCTCAACGAGAATAAGACCGTCCTCGACGAGGTCTGGGATGATTATCTCTCAATGAAAGAAAGCGAAGTCAGGGCGGCTCTCGGAACGTTCCTGTTCAAGGGCGACGATGTGTTCAAGACGGTATCATCTTTAAGCGGCGGAGAAAAGGCGAGGGTCGCGCTCTTAAAGCTTATGCTTTCCGGATCAAATCTGCTTCTTCTCGACGAGCCGACTAATCATCTTGATATAAAGTCAAGAGAAGCGCTCGAAAACGCGCTGTTGGGCTATGACGGAACCATGCTTGTCGTTTCTCACGACAGATATCTTATAAATAAGCTCGCGACAAGAATTTTCAGAATGACCGACTGCGGCATAAAGACTTTCAACGGAAACTATGATTATTATCTCGAGCATTTCACCGAAACCGAACAAGTAAAAAAAGCTGAAGAAAAGCCGAAGGTCAACGACTACAAATTGAGAAAGCAAAAAGAAAGCGAGCTTCGAAAGCTTAAGGGCGCGATATCGAGATGCGAGAATGCTATAAGCGACCTTGATGAGGAGATCTCCGCCAAAGAAAAGGAGCTCGAACTGCCTGAGAATATGGCTGATTATGAGAAGATAAGCGAAATCACAAAAGAGCTTGACGCACTTCACGAAAAGCAGAACGGACTTATGAACGAATGGGAAGAGCTTCAGATCAAGCTCGAAAGCGAAGCTGAATAAATATAAATCCGAATAAATCAGCGCTGCATATTGACAAATTCGACATTTTGTCATATTATAGTATCTAAAGGAAAATATCAGTGGGACATAATATGCTTAATACGAAAGGAACTGCTAAGGTGCTGGCTGCAATACTTTTCTTAATTTTGATTGGATATCTGTATTAAAAAACAATAAGTAAAAGCAAAAGAGACGGTTTTATCCGTCTCTTTTGCTTTGCTATGAAAATATTTGAAAGAAAAAGGTCTTGTATGCGGTTTAATAATGTGCAATGCCGCATCTGCAAGTCTTGTTTATATTGAATATCTTACAAATCACAAGTATTATCTTCCATGCTATGCTCAGTATGCAGTTTCTGTGGCAAAGGCAAGAGCAATTCTGATTAAATCCGCCTTGGCCGATGTTATCGCCTGTCTGAGCGGTGGCGGTGGCTTTTTCCGTATCGTTGACACAAAGCGTATATGTACTCTCGGCTTTAAGCTCCGATGATGAATAAACGATACTGTTCACATCATATTCCGCTTTGCTGGTATAGACTGTGTTGCCCGAAGAATCTTTTATTGTTATCGTGCTTCCTGCCGAAACTGTTTCAAATGAGTTCTGACCTGCTCCGGGAGCGCCTCCCGACTGTTTGTTGCCACTCGGCATTTCAGGCTTTGAACCGTCATTCTGATCGTTCGGTGCGCTCGGCGGTGTGTTTTCGTCCGTTCCCGTCTGTCCGTCGGGAGCGCTCGGAGGAGTTGAACCGCCCGGCTGACCGCCGCCCTGAGGCGCACCGCCGTTGCCCTGTGAGCCGAAGATTATACATGGCTGTGTTGCTGTGAGATTCATGCCCATACCTGCGCTTCCGCCTGCGGCGAAAACGGTTCCGCCGTTTATTGTGATTTTTCCGTCGGCGTCAAGAGGCTGATTGTCGGCTGTGCTTGCCGTCCAAGCAATAACGGTTCCGCCTGAAATCGTCAGTGTTCCGTTTGAGTCAAGTCCGTCGCCGCTTGTTGAATAGATAACGGTTTTACCGCCCTTTAAATTCATTGTGAAGCTATAATCAGTGAGATCGGAATTTGCGGCGTTAAGTCCGTCATCATCGGCATGGATTTCTATGTCGCCCGAGCGTATCGTCAGATCGGCGGCTTCAAGCCCTTCGTAGCACTTGGTAATTTTTATCGTCGGACCGTCCGTGCCGTCTTCACCGACATTGAGCGTGTAGTCGCAGTGTATGCCGTCGTCAGCCGCGCTTACGTTGATGTTACCGCTTTTGACATTTAGAGTCGCCTCGGCGTTGATTCCGTCGTTGACATCGGCTGTTATGTTGAGCGTGACGTCCCTGATTTCAAGGCTCGCCGTACCCTCTGTTTCAGTTGTCGCTCCCGACTTGATTCCGTTTTTGCCCCTTGCGTTTATATTTATTGTGCCTTGTCCGCAAATTATGACGTTCGAGCCGTCCTTACACTTGATAACTGCGTTTTCGGCGTTTTCGTTATCGGGATAATTATCGTCATTGTTGTACGCCGAGTCCGTCAGCGTGTTTTCGGTTCCCTGCTCGGCGACTATCTTGACTTCTGAACTCTTGTTGCAGGTTATCGTGGCGGTGTCTTCGCTTGTGAGCGTCAGGCCGTCAAGCACAAGCGTTACGCCCGTGACGCCTTTTTTGACCGTGACCGAACCGTTTGAACATTCACCAGAAAGAATATAGGTACCCGAACCTTTTATCGAAAGCGCAGTACCTTCGATTTTGTAGTCTGTATAGTCCCCTTTTTC
>USMJ01000255.1 GCA_900555805.1 uncultured Oscillospiraceae bacterium
GTGGCGACCTTTGGGGCGCAGCCACAAAAGCACCGACCGAGCCGGCAGGCGAGAATCGCGCAGCTGTCGCTTCCTCGCTCGAGTATCAACTGAATTTTCGCAGAAAGTTCGCCGCGCCGTTCCGCGGTGAGCGGAACGGCGGATGAATTCGTCACTATGAAAAAAACATAAAATCAGAACGGACCCTCATACGAAAGTCCGTTCACATTCAATATTTACATTCGATATAACAATTTTTCGCAAGCGTTCACTTGCCCGTACCTATTATTTGAGCATTCCGTGATATCTTCCCATCCAATAAGGCAGTGTGTAGGTCGTTGAACCTTCGAGGACATTAAGATCATAGCATCCGTCAAGGACATATGTGCTTGTGTTGAATTTGTGGAGCGCTCTCTCGTCGGGAGCGGCTATCTTCCACCGGAATCTGTTGACGCTGAGGACGATGCCGATTATTCTGAGAATATTGTTATCGCTCTTTGCGAACAAGGGCTGTTTTGACGCGTCGTATGAAAGTGCGTTTGTTCCGTCAATTCCGAGATCGCGAAGATCTATTTCGGCGACGTCGTCTCTGTTCTTGTTCGAAGCGAGATATCTGACCATGTCTATCGGATGGCGGCTGAGTGACCATGACGCCGTCTCGATAAGATTGTTACCGTAGTAGTCGGTGATCTCGTCATTGGGATATGCGAGCTGATAGATGTAATACCAGAGCGGATTTTCGGTGTGTGAGATCGAATACCACCAATCGTTCAGACCCTCTCTGTAGTAACTGAGAAGCTGTTCGTCGTCTTCAAGCTGGAAGAGAAGATAATAAGCGAGCATAGCCATTTCTTCGTCGGACTCGTTGAGTATAAGTCTGTATACCGTCTTGAAGAGGTTCGTGTTGATAAGCGGACGCATGATCATGCCGACGATCTTATTGACTGAGTTGCCGTATTCGATTATCGACATTGTGTATCTCTCGAGCTCCTGCGTGACGATCTTGGCGTATTCATACTGCGGATCGAGCGCCGCCATTCTGTATTCGTCTTCCCACTTCTTATCGCCCGTAACATATGCGGCGACTTTTAAAGCGCTGAGAAGAACCGCGCTCTGAAGCGGAGCGCCGCCGAGAACCTGACCGTTGTGGAAATATGTGCGTGAGAACTTGCCCCATGTTGTCGGCTGACCCGAACCGTCGCAAAGAGCATAGCCGTTATCGACAAGATGCTGAGCGAAAAGATCCATTGTGTTGGAGATAAGCGAAGCTATTTCGGGATCTTCTTTGCCGAGTATGTCATAAGCGAGTTTATATATAAACAAATGTCCGATTATCTCATCGGCGCTTGTGTCGCCCTTATAGACGATATCGCTGATATCATAGCCCGAGCCGAGAAGGTCGTTCCACAGTCTTTCGGGGATCTCCTTTGTGGCGTTGACGGTCTTTCCTCTGAGGTTTTCACCGTTGAGAAGGTATCCGTTTGAGCCGGGTTCTTTCGTCGACATGCCCGTTGCCGTGCCGTCGCCGTTCATGCTCCAATAAATGAAGCCGCTGTAGTCCCAATACTTTTCTTTCTCTTCCTTGAGAGAATATGTTCTTGACCAGAAGCCTTCAAGATTTCTCTTTCTTGTCGCATAGTTCTGTGTATCATCCTCAAGCGGATCGACCCAGCTTTCGGGATGATAGAGAACGAGATTGTTCGAATCCATGACATATGTCATGTTGCAAAGCGGTCTCATATACTGCTTCTGCATATAGGAGAACATTGTCGCCGGCGATTCAAAGGGTACGTTCTGAGAATAATCTCCGCCCTCGACAAGTGCCCCTGAGGTATAGTATTTACCTGTGTTGAGGTCTGTTACTCTGCCGTTGCGCTGAGCTCTGACATAGCTGTCAACAGTGCCCTCGCGCATGGAGATATATGTAAGCATAAGAACAGCTTCCGTCGAAAGATAAGCTGTCTTTTTGGCGGCTTCGACTTCTTCCTTTGTGGCAGTCGGGTCGTCTCTGAGAACAGCATATCTCATAAGTTCGCCTGCGCCGTACATACCTGTCCAAAGACCGTCGTTATCGGATTCTTCGGGGACCCACTCGCCGCCGATCTTATATGCGTCGGAGACCATACCTCTTCTTGCGACAGTCTTCTGTGTGTCGCCGCTCATGAGGGCGGCTTTATCCGTTCCGTTCATTTTGACCATATCGATATGGGTATAGCCATCGGCCATAACCGTCCATATACCGTTGCCGCCGTCCGAGAATATAGCGAGAACATTTCCGTCGCCCGTGTCAGGTGAATAAAAATATCTGTCGCCCATGAAGCGCTGTTCCTTATCTCTTGCGTTAGCGGCGTTTTCATCGGTTCTGAGTACGCCGTAGTCTGTGATCTTCCAAACCGAGCCGTCGGCGGTAGTTACGCACTGAGCCGAAGCGTACTTAGTATTATCATGAAGCTCCTCGGGAACTTCATTGCTGTCCTTAGCGT
Organism: uncultured Oscillospiraceae bacterium; assembly: GCA_900555805.1. GTDB lineage: Bacteria > Bacillota > Clostridia > Oscillospirales > Acutalibacteraceae > UBA6857. The sequence goes on from USMJ01000255.1 coordinate 2,463, forward strand.
AACGTGTGACGATCTTTTGCAGATTTTCGGTTTCCGCAACAGCTTCGCCTTTATAATCCTGCTTTGCCTTTGTTGAGGCGAGCTTTGTCGGCTCGGTGACAACGTTGAGCGTGACGGTGTCGGTAAGTCCGCTTTCGGTCGTGGCGGTGATCTTCGCCTTGCCTGCGGATACTGCG
>USMJ01000256.1 GCA_900555805.1 uncultured Oscillospiraceae bacterium
CCCATAATGCCGCCGACCGAGCCGACGGTATCAGCCACGATATCTCCATGGTTGGTGCAACCTGTCAGAACCGTATCCGAGCTTTCGTCAAAGCCGACAACGCCGCCTAAGTAAACAATCTCGGCTTCAGCCGTGATATCCGCCGAGTTAGAGCAGTTAATAAACTGCGAATCCGACGAACCGCCTGCGATACCGCCGACGAACTGACAGTTTTCGGCTGTCACGGCGATGTTTCCCGATAATTTCAGATTTTTGACCGTCGCGCCGTAAAGGTAGCCGAAAAATCCGCCGAAAGAGTATTCGAAGCTGTCGTCGATATTCATGTTGACGGTGACGGTGAAGCCGTTGCCGTTAAACGTTCCGCAATAGCCCGCGTCGCCGCCTATCGGCGCCCAATCCTTATCGGAAACGTCAATATCCGCCGTAAGTTCGGCGTCTATCGAATCATTCCCGTTCGTGACTTCTTCGGCGAACCAAAGAAGATCCTCCGCCGTGGCGAGCAGGTAACTGCCGTCCTCGGCTGTATCGGGCTCGCCGCTCGCAAAGACCGTAAGCGGCATCGCCGAAAGAACCAACAAAAACGACAGCAGTAAAGCTGTTGCTCTTTTTATCATAGCTTTCATTTTGTAATTCTCCTATTTATACTTTAGTTTATTTATATAGTGACGGCTGAAAACAGCCCGTATTTTTTCTTTATCCGTTCAAGTTTTTCCCCTATCGGTTTCGCTAAGATAAGCAAAAATATCACATTCGACACGGCGTATTCCACCGTCACGGGAAAAGCCGAAGCCAAAGCGGCGGCATAGCGCGAAAGGTTGAATGTCCCGTCCGCCCAAAGCACTGTCCAGATATCCATAAGGAAAGAGAACAGAACGCCTGCCAACGCGCCGAAAGTATAAAGCGCGATTCGGCTTTCTCTAAGCGGCTTTGCGAGTGCGCCTGCCAAAAAGCCGATAATTCCCCACGCAAGCATCTGAAACGGCGTCCACGGGCCTTGGCCGAAATAGAAATTCGAGATCACGGCGGACATCGCGCCGACCGTGAAGCCTGCGCTCGGCCCGAGATATATCGCGGCTGTGACGGTGATAGCCGTGACCGGCTTAAAGCCCGGAAGCCACGCAAAGACAAACCGTCCGACAGCTGAAAGCGCCGTCATGACAGCCAGAACCGTCAGCTCTTTGGCTGACGAATCGCGCCTTTCAAACGAGCAGAATATCGGGATAAAGGCAAGCACCGCCACGCAGAGCGTTATCCACGCATAGTGTTTTCCGCGAAAGAGGATCGCTCCGCCGAAAACGACGGCAGGAACAGCGACAAGGAGCACTGCATACGGGATGATCTTTTTGAATTTCGTATTCATATCGCACCGTCCTTTTTGCCGTTTATACGGCAAAGTTCGACCGCGTCTTCGCATAAAACGGCGTTGTCGAAATAGCCCTTTGTGATTCGGTTCGCCGCCGTGGTATAGAAGGTGTTGCCCGAGAAAAAGGCGTTCGGCTCGTCGGCGGACATTATCTCGCCGCCGAAAAGGAAGGCGCATCTGTCCGAATAAGCCGCGGCGAACTCGGCGTCATGCGTGACGGTCACGACGGTGACACCCTCGCCCTTGAGGCTTTCCAAAATCTTCGCGAACTGCGCCCTGCCGTGGACATCTATCCCCTTTGTCGGCTCGTCGAGCAGCAGAATTTTCGGTTTCAAAAGCAGCAGCTTTGCCAGCGCGGCTTTTTGCTGTTCGCCGCCGCTCAGGTCAAACGGGTGGCGAGACAAAACGTCCGTAATTCCGAGGCATTTCGCCGTTTCGGCGATGAGCCGTTCGCTTTCGTCCTTGCCGTATTCCATCGCTTTGCAGGTTTCGGACAAGTCCTCGGCTACGGTGTTTTTCAGGAATAAAACCTGCGGATCCTGCGGCAGAACCGTTAAGTTTTGATGATATAATTCTTTTTTGCCGTACGCGCGAAGCTTCTTCTCGCCGAGCATAACTGCCCCGCAGTAGGGTCTGAGCGTACCCGATAAAACGCCCAGCAAGGTCGTTTTTCCCGAGCCGTTTCCGCCGAGCAGACAGAGGTGTTCGCCTTTGTAAACCTCAAAGCAGACGTCGCGGAGAACGTCGGGCGAGTCTTTTTCATATCTGAAGCTGACGTTTTTAACGGTCAGTATTTTTTCCGATTTGACAGTAACATTCTTTTTGTCAAGGCGTCTGACTTCGTTTTTGAATTCCGATGTGACAAATTTTCGTCCCTCGCGAACGGTCAGCGGACATTCGCCGCTTTCGCCGAGCCGACGGAAGATCCGCGCGGCGGCAGGGAGGGCAGACGCCATGGGATGATCGGCATTTCGGCCGAAATAATCGGCGAAATGTCTCGGCGAGCCGTCAAATTCAATCTCTCCGCCGTCCATCAGAACGACCCTGTCGGCTATCGGGAGAGCCTCCTCTAAGCGGTGTTCGACAAGCAGGACGGTCAGCCCGAGTTCGCGGTTGAGCTTATGAAGCGTCGCTATAAAATTCGCGGCGGCTATCGGGTCAAGCTGGGCTGTCGGTTCGTCGAGCAGGAGAAGCTTCGGCTGCATGACCATGATGCTCGCGAGATTCAGAAGCTGTTTTTGTCC
>USMJ01000257.1 GCA_900555805.1 uncultured Oscillospiraceae bacterium
GTTCAAGACATTCCAGGGCGTAACCGAGGACTCAAAGTCAGAGATCTACCTCAGACCTGAAACAGCGCAGGGCATATTTGTAAACTTCAAAAATGTGCAGAGAGCTGCAAGAAAAAAAATTCCGTTCGGTATTGCTCAGGTTGGTAAATCATTCAGAAACGAAATAACACCGGGCAACTTCACTTTCAGAACAAGAGAGTTTGAGCAGATGGAGCTTGAATTCTTCTGCAAGCCCGGCACGGACCTTGAGTGGTTCGACTACTGGAGATCGTTCTGCCGCGACTGGCTCTATTCTCTGGGTATAAATGAGAAGAACCTCAGACTCAGAGATCACGACAAAGAGGAGCTTTGCTTCTATTCAAAGGCAACGACGGACTTCGAATATCTCTTCCCGTTCGGCTGGGGCGAACTTTGGGGCGTCGCCGACAGAACCGACTATGACCTCACTCAGCATATCAAGACCTCGGGCAAGGCTCTTGACTACTTCGACCCGACGACTAACGAAAGATACATTCCCTATGTTATCGAACCGTCTCTCGGCGTTGAGAGACTCTTCCTTGCGATACTCACCGAGGCGTACGACGAAGAAGTTGTCGACGAGGAAAAGAACGACACGAGAGTTGTTCTTCATCTTCATCCGGCTCTCGCTCCCTATAAGGCCGCCGTTCTTCCGCTTTCGAAGAAGCTTTCCGATAAAGCCGGCGAAATATACGAAATGCTGTCGAAGCACTTCATGGTCGACTACGACGACGCAGGCTCTATAGGCAAGAGATACCGCCGTCAGGACGAGATCGGTACTCCGTTCTGCGTCACCGTTGACTTTGAGACGGTCGGCGACGATAAGGTACAGGCGGATAACTGCGTAACCGTCCGCGACAGAGACACAATGGAACAGGTTCGTATCCCCATAGACGAACTCGTTAAGTATATTGAAGATAAGATGGCTTTTTAAGTCATAAGAAAATTCGGAGGATAAAATGAAAAACGATAAGAAAAACGACGGATTTAAGTCCTCGATCGCTATGATATGCGTGCTGGCTGTCGTGTCCGCGCTCTGCTGCGGCTACATGACGCTCAAGCATATCGACCCGAAAGCGGCGGACAATGTCAAAGGCGCGTTCACTTTCCTTTATGACGACAAGAACAAGAACGATAACAAGGATAGCACCGACAATAAAGACGGCGAAAAAGCAACGGCGAGACTTATGTGCGCCGGCGAAAACCTCATTTATGAGGCTATGTATAAAGAAGCCAAGGAAAAAGCGTCGGACGGCTACGACTTCTCGGATATCTATAAAGGTATAAAGGACATCATATCCGAAGCGGACATCGCGAGCATAAATCAGGCGACGGTCATTTCGGGCGACATGAAGCCCTCGAGCTATCCGAAGTTCTGTTCGCCAACGGCTCTGGGCAACGCCCTCTGCTCGGCGGGCTTCAACGTCATAAACCAGGCGAGCAAGAACATCTGGGATAAAGGCGAAAGCGGGGCCAAGGACACCCTCGAATACTGGAAGACAAAACAGGACGTTCTCATGACGGGACTTTATGAGAGCGAAGAGGATATGAACACAGCCAAGATCAAAGAAGTCAACGGAATTAAGTTCGCTTTCTTCTCGCTGACAACCGAGCTGAATAACTCCGGTTACTCGGAGAATTCGGGCGTACGGCTTATAACGCTCGACGAAAAGGGCAAAACTCAGGTCGACGCTTATAACAACATCAAGCACATGATCAAGGCGGCGAAAGAGAGCGCGGACGTCGTTGTGGTTTCGGTCAACTTCGGCGGAAACGAAGCCAAAGAGCCGACAAGCGATCAGGAAAGCTGCACGAATTATCTGGCTTCTTTCGGCGCGGACGTCATTATCGGAACAGGTACGCACTCGGTTCAGCCGATGGAGATAAGAGACAACGGAAACGGCAGCAAGACCGTTATCGCCCACTCTCTCGGAAACTTCATGTCGGCTCAGACCGATAAGGAAAATATGCTCGGCGGAATAGCCGACATCATCTATTCGAAGGACGCCGAGAGCGGCAAGGTCACTCTCCAAAGCGCGAAGATCATCCCGACGGTCACGATGATCGAAAGCGGAAAGAAGAACTTCCGCGTTATTCCTTTAAGCGAACTGACCGAAGAGGACGGTCAAAACCATGCGGTTTCGGGCTTCACCTATGATTTCGCGAACGACTACTACAGCGAAGTTATCGGAAGCGGCTTCATCGAAAAGACCGTCATGGACGAAGAAAGCCTGACGACAAAGCCCAACGCGGCGAACAGCTCGGACGGCACAGCATCCGGCTCGGACGGCGATCAGACTTCGGGTACGGACGAATAAAATAAACATCAAACCAAAGGGCGGCACACTGCCGCCCTTTTCCGAAACTTATAAACCTATGGGGTGATAAAATGTCATCAACAATAGCCGCTATCTCCACGCCGCAGGCGGCAGGCGGCATAGGCGTCATCAGAATATCGGGCGACGACGCGATAAATATAGCCGCCAAGGTCTTTAAACCGCTTTCGGGCAGAAAGATAGAAGAAATGCCCGGATACAGAGCCGCTTTCGGCGTTATCGAAAATGGCGGCGAAAAGATAGACGAGGC
>USMJ01000258.1 GCA_900555805.1 uncultured Oscillospiraceae bacterium
GTTCGACTCCGATCTTGACGCCTGCGCGGATACGATCACATACATCCAGAATGGCCGCGTCGCCGTCAGCGCGGACAAAAAGACGCTCACGGACGCGTATCTGTCCCTACAGGGCGAGGATGCCGCGTGCAGCACGGCGCTGCGCGCCAGACTCATCGGCGCGCGCAGCCACAAGGGCGAGCTGGACGCGCTCATCCGCACGGAGGACGCAGGACTTGCTGCCGGGCTTGCGGTCAGCCCGGCAAATCTGGAGCAGATCATGGTACATCTGGAACGGGAGGCGGAAGCATGAAGCTGCTGATCAAAAAGGAATGGAAGCTGACCGTCACGCCGGTGCCGCTGCTGTTTTTGCTGCTCAGCGCACTGGTGCTCGTGCCGAGCTATCCGTATTACATCACGTTTTTCTACAATGCCCTCGGCATTTTCCTCATGCTGCAGGCCGCGCGGGAGAACCGCGACGTGTATTACATGGCGCTGCTGCCGCTCACGAAGCGCGACCTTGTCCGGGCGCGGTTTTCGACCATCGTGACGCTCCAGCTGCTGCAGGTGCTCATCTGCGTTCCGTTCATGCTCATCCGCAGGGGCTACGCGCAGATCAACAACCCCGTCGGCATTGAGGCGAATCTGGCTTTCCTGGGCTTCGGCTTCGTGCTGATGGGCCTGTTTGATCTGGTATTTCTGCCGATGCACTATAAAAACGGCTACGACCTCGGAAAGCCGTTCGTCGTCTCATGCGTTGTGCAGTTTTTTGCCATCGTGCTGCTGGAGACGCTCGACCATATCGTCCCGTATATGAAAACCGTCTGCGAAAGCTACGCGCCCGCCGATCTTGTCCGGCAGCTGCCCGTCCTGCTCGGCGGCATCACCGTCTACGCGCTGGAGGTCTGGCTCGCCTACCGGAGATCGGCGGAACGGTTCGAAAAGGTCGATCTGTAAAAAGGCATTCGGCCGGAAACGCCGCAGCCCATCCCCCGGGCCGCTTCTTCGAACATCCTGCCGCGCAGAACAGCCGCCCCCGGTTTCCGGGGGCGGCTGTGTTTATAAGAGTTTGCTTATTTCTTCATGGCCAGCGCCTGCCTGGCCTTGGCGACGATGCCGTCGGCGTTCACGCCGTAGTAGCTCTCCGCATAGAAAACAGGAAGAATAACCGCGTTTGAAATCAGATGCGATTCCGCCTTTTTGAGTCTTTTGACCTTTGTTTGATTATCGGCCTTTTGCGCCTGTTTTATAAGCGAGTCATACTCCGCATTTTCATATCGCGACATGTTTTTCACGCTGTTTTTCAAAAAGTCGGCGGCAAATCCGCTTTCGGCAGTCATCGGGGCGTACGCTATTTGATAGCTTCCCGAATTTATGTTTTTCAAAAGTTCTGTCTCTTCGACCACGCTGACCCTCGCGTCACAGCTTATTCCGAATATTTTCTGAAGATTCTGAAGCGCCGCTCTAAGCTGATTTTCATGCTCCTGAGTGCAGGTTATGGTTACGCTCATGCCGCTTTTATCGAGCTTGTCGAGAGCCTTTTCCCAGTATTTTCCGGCTTTCGAAGAGCTGTAAGCTATCGACTTTATCGCGCCTGCCCTTTCGCGGTACGATCCGTCCGACAGCATGACCGAAGGCGGCAAAACGCCGTCGGCCGCTTCTTTCATATACTCGCTTTTTTCCATCAGGCTTTCATCGAAGCCGTAGCATATAGCAAGTCTTAAGTCCTTGCAGGACATATCGGCGTCCTTACAGTTAAAGACAAGCCCCCATGTCGTGTCGCATGAGCTTGTAAAGTTCACGCCCTTGTCGGAACTTATGCTGTCATATTGAGTGAAACTCAGCTTTGCGGCGTCATAGTTTCCCTGAGAGAGCTTTTTGGCTCTTGTCTCCGTCTCGTTGTTGACCGAGAAGAAAACGCTCGCAGGCTTCGCCGTATTCGCACCCGAATAATCCGCGTTCTTCTTTATCGTGACCGAGGTGTTCTCGTTCCAGTTACTGATATAAAACGGACCGTTATATATCAGATATGAGCTTGAAAGACCGTATCTTCCGGCGGTCAGATTGAAGAATTTTTCGTTACACGGCATAGCGACAGCCGTTGTCAGGACGGCGAGAAGATCGTCGCTCGGATAATCAAGCTTTATCTTGATTTTATAGTCTCCGTCCTTTTTAACCCCGAGCTGAGACGACGGAAGCGTTCCGTTGTTTATCGCCTCTGCGTTTCTTATGCATAACAGCTTATCGGCGTTTTGTGAATTTGTTCTTTTTGACACGGCTCGCCTTAAGGCATATATAAAGTCGTCGGCGGTCAAAGCCGTGTTGAATGATGTTTCATAGTCCTCGCCTATGGTCTTGCCTGCGCTTTTTGTGACGAACCACTTGGCGTCCTTCCTCAGGTTGAACGTATATGTCATACCGTCCGAAGAAATTTTCCAGTCGGTCGCGACGCCGGGAATTATCTCTCCGTTCTCGCCCATTCTGACCAAACCCTCGAAGCAGTTGTTAATTATCGAAAGTGCGCCGCTGTCAGTCGCTATCTGCGGATCGAGATAGACGGGATCGTTGTCTATCGGCGTGATGAA
>USMJ01000259.1 GCA_900555805.1 uncultured Oscillospiraceae bacterium
CAAGCGTATATCCGCCGTTTTCGGTCTCGCAGGCGGTGCGCGATAAAATAAACGACTACACAACTAGGCTCGGTCTCGGAATCGGGATAGTCGGACTTTTCAATATACAATTTATCGTTGACAAGGACGAAAACGTCTATGTTATCGAGGTCAACCCGAGAGCTTCAAGAAGCGTTCCGTTCCTGTCGAAATCGACGGGCTGTAACCTTGTAAAAATCGCAACAAAGGTCATGCTCGGGGAAAGTTTAAAGGCTCAGGGAATAGACAACATGATCCTCCCCGACAGAAAGCGAAACTATGTCAAAGCTCCCGCATTCTCTTTCGCGAAGCTGACGGGCATGGACGCATATCTCTCACCCGAAATGAAATCCACGGGCGAAGCGATAGGCTATGACAAGAGACTCAACAGGGCGCTCTACAAAGCTATGCAGGCGGCAGGAATCCCAATGCTCAATTACGGCACAGTGCTTGTCACGGTCGCCGACGAGGACAAGGAAGAGGTTCTTCCCTTGGTCAGGCGGTTCGCCGATATCGGTTTCAACATTGAGGCGACGACCTGCACAGCGGAGTTTTTAGCCGATCACGGCATTCGTGTTCACAAGCTCGCCAATATCAGTGAGGGCAGCGACGAAAGCCTTGAATCCATACGCTCGGGCCATGTCAGCTATGTCATCAACACAAGAGCCATACTTTCGGGCGTTCACTATGTCAACGGTGAAGCCATGCGCCGCTGCGCGGTCGAAAACGGCGTGACGACCTTCACGTCGCTTGACACGGTGCGGATAGTGCTTGACGTTCTGGAAGAGCTGACAAACAGGGTCTCGACGATAGACGAAGATTGATTTCTACTACCTTTCGGTTTGGTTTTATATAGGCATACAAGCGGACGAAATTCGTCCGCTTGTATGTTTTTATGCAGTATAAGACCGAAAGGAAACCGTCGGCGGTTCCCTTTCAATTTTCATTATCGCGTTCAAAGAAAAACTTTTCGGCGCATATTGCCGCCGCTCCGATATAGCTGTTTTTGCTGTTGAGCGAAGATTCTCTGATTGAGTTTTCGCTTAAATTCGGATCATACCTCAGGCACTGCCTGACGAGCCTTTCGCGTATGCTTTCGGACTTGAACATCGAGCCGAAAAGCACGATCTTTCGGGCATTCAGAATGGTCGCCGTGTTGACGAGAGCGAGGGCGACCGTGTCGAGCTTATGATCCATTATCGCCCGAATCTCGGGGTCGCCGCTTTCGGTTATCTGCGCGGCCGTCAAAGTTTTGCCGACAGCTTCGGTTATCGCGTTCTCGGACACGACGGTTTCAAGACAACCGTATTTTCCGCATCGGCACTTTTTTCCGCAGTGATCGACGATATAGTGACCAATCTCCGCCACGCCGTTGTCGCTCCCGGAGAGAACGCTTCCGCCCGAGGAAAACGCCGAGCCGACGCCGGGTCCCCACTTGAAATAGAGCGCGCAGTCGCCGCTTTGAACGTTGCCGTAGATAAGCTCGGCTCTCGCGAACGCCTTGACATTGTTTTCGACGGCGCATTCGAGCGAAAATCCGTCGCGGAATTTTCCGACAAGATCGCCGCTTTTCCAGACGCCGAAACGCTCGTCGTCGGGCTCGCCGATAACGCAAACGCCCATCGAGCTTATCTGAGCTTTTATATTTTCAGGTACGCCCGAGAGAAATCTTTTCCCGCTTTCTATAACGGCATCGACATCCTGCATGAAATCGCTGACCTCGGACATATACAGCTTTCCCGAAAGGTCACAGACGCTGTATGTCACGGCGTCTCTTTCGGCGTTTATTCCGAATATCAGCTTATCTGAAAGTCTGAGCGAAAGCTGAATTTCCCTTCGGCCGCTTCTGCCGTCGTTGTCTATTTCGCCGTGCTGCGAGATATAGCCCTCTTCGATAAGCTCCGAGCATATCTTCGTCACCGCCGCAGGGGTCAGCGACAGCCTGTTCGCAAGCTCCTTTCGGCTTAAGTTTCCGCTCGAATTCAGCTCATAGAGAATGAGACTTCTGTTTTTGTTTTTTAGCTTATGCAGGTTAAGACCGCTTTTTTCCGTAAGTCTCACCTCATTTCAATATAAGCGAAACGCCGCTTATTATCATCAAAATACATGTCAGGATCAGGAACGCGTTTCGGCTCATCTTCCTGCTGATTATATGTCCTAAGATCAGCGAAAAAACCAAAACGGCGATCGAGATAAACGTCAGCGACAGCGTTTGGCTGACGAAATAACCGGCGTGTACATCGGAAAAGAGAATGACGAAATTGAGGACAATCCACACAGCCGACAGCGTCGAGCGAAACTCGTCGGAATCCTTGAGCTTCGCCGAAGCGTAGGTCACGAGCAACGGGCCGCCGCAGTCGAAAATTCCGTGGACGAGACCGGAAAGCACGAGCAGTATCAGCGAAAGCCACTCGGGCGCTTCTTTTGTTTCTTTCTTCGAAAAGAATTTTATCGAGTTCGCGACCGCTATCACTATGACAAGCAAGCCCAAAATCAGATACAAAGTATTTTCGTACCGAGTGAAATCGGCGG